>AEPR01000751.1 GCA_000195205.2 Oxalobacteraceae bacterium IMCC9480
TCCCTTCGACAAGCTCAGGGCGAACGGGTGACGTACGTGGGAGAAGCCTCGAGCCTGACGCGGGAGAAGCCTCAAGCCGGCATCGGCCGATTGTTATTCAGATCAATAAATCCGCGTATCAACCGATACGCCTTCCAAGCCCAAGCCCCAAACCAGATCAGATAAGCCAGCGGTATCCCGATGATGGTGATGAAGCACAAGCCACCCGCTATGATCCAGAACAGATACCACCAGAACGACGCAATTTGCCAGTTGTGATGGCTGTAGACAAACGTGCCGGCCGCATCGCCGCGCTGGACATAGCTGATGATCAGCGGGATCCACGAGAACGCACCCAGCGCAAACACCAGGCTCAGTGCATGAAAAATATACAGCCACCAGGCGACGTTCTTGATGGACTCGGTTTTCTGGTCGAACACGATTTCTTGGGACATGAATTGACTTCCTCGTTGGATGGACGGTTCAGGTTGATATGCCGCCACGGTCGGCAAAATTCAAGGGTTCAGGGCGCATGCACCCGCTGCCGGTATTGCCCCGGACTTGCACCAGTCCACTTCTTGAACGCCCGATGAAACGCGCTGGCTTCCGCAAAGCCGAGATCACCCGCGATGTCGGCCATACTCCTGTCGGTATGACACAAGTAATCCACCGCCATGTCGCGTCGCAGCTGATCCTTGATGGCCTGGAACGATTGGCCTTCTTCGTCCAGCCGTCGGCGTAGCGTCGACGGCGTCATGTGCAGGCTGTCGGCGACGACGTCGAAATCAGGCCACTCGGTGCGTGCCGCCGCCCGCAGCCGACGCCGGATTTGCGCAGCCAGGCCGGCCGTGTTCTTGTATTTCAGGACGATGTTGGCCGGTGCCCCGCGCAGGAAATCCTTCAGGCTGTCGCCATTCTGGATCACCGGTAAATCCAGATGTGCCAGATCAAACGAGAGCCGGGTCGCATCCGCATCAAAGCACAACTGTTCGCTGTACATGCGCTGGTATTCGGCACTGCGCGATGGCTCCGGATACGCAAACGTCGCCGACCGGATCGCGATGCGCCGTCCGACCAGCCAGCACGCGACGCCATGCTGCATCATCAGCAGCGTCTCGACACCGAACACATGTGGCACGCGTCCCGCTGTTTCGCGAATGACCAGATGCGCATGGCGATCCTCGACTTCCAGCGCGCACTGGAAATCATCAAGTATCAGATTGAAAAAACGCGCCATCTGCAGCAGCGCCAGCCGCAGCGTCGGGCAATGAATCAGACCGCGGCTCAGCATCGCAAAGGTGCCCGGCTTCATTCGACGGCTGTCCTGATTGAACAGTTCGTCATCGAGCGCCAGCGCGACGCCGCGCCACAAGGTGCTGAAATTTTGTGCAGTCACGCGACTCTGCGATGACTGAAGCAGCACCGGTGCGATGCCGGCCTTGCGCAACAGCGCGGCCGGGTCGATGCCACGCGCAATGACCGCTTCGAGGGCCGAGCGCACGAAGTAAATCGAGACGTTACCTTTGTCCATAAAAGTGCGGGAAGTGACCGGTCAGAAACAAGCAGCGAGTGTAGCGCGAAGCACCGTGCCTGCCACGGCCGGTTGACCATTCCAACCAACTAGTTTGCTTTTTTTTGGCATGGCTATCGAAGGCCGACTTTCCTATACTGGAAAAATTGTCTTTCGTCCCCGATCATCCTTTCCGTGAAGCG
>AEPR01000750.1 GCA_000195205.2 Oxalobacteraceae bacterium IMCC9480
CCCTGTCATCATGCACTGACGACCGGTAGCCACGTGCATGCCGCGGGTATACTCCGCGCATGCATGCCAATTCCCGCCCCGTTACCAGCTCCCAGACCGAAGCCCACGCGCACCTGCCGCACCTGATCGCACGCCACCTCGCTTCGCCCTACCTGAAACCTGTCATGCCCTACAATCGGGCCGCTTTTGATCTGTTCGCGCAGCAATGGCGCAGCGCGGGAGAGCCGCCGCTGATCCTCGATGCCGGGTGTGGAGTGGGTCTGTCGACCTATCATCTGGCAGCACAATCACCGGACAGCTTCGTTGTCGGTGTTGATCAATCAGCGGACCGGATCGACCGGAAAACACAGTGGCCGGGTCCGCCGCCGCCCAATGCCCTGTTGCTGCGCGCAGAGCTGGCCGACTTCTGGCGTCTACTGGGCGACGCCGGCATCCCGCTATCCCGACACTACCTGCTCTACCCGAATCCCTGGCCCAAGATCGGTCACCTTGGACGGCGCTGGCACGGGCACCCGGCGTTTCCTGCTGCAGTTGCATTAGGCGGCGTAATCGAGTGCCGCAGCAACTGGCCAGTCTATGTCGAAGAATTTGCGCTTGCCCTGCGCCAGCTCGGGGTGACCGACGTGATCGTCGAACCCTTTGCGCCGGTCACACCCATCACGCCATTTGAAATCAAATACCTCGCGTCCGGCCATCCGCTCTGGCGCTGTCATGCGCAGATACGGGCGAACGTCATTGCGGGTATCAAGCAATGACAGAAGGTAGCAGACACATTGGCTCATCAAACGGAGAAATCGTCGACACATCCACGGCGTCTAATGGGATCAAGTCCATACCGTGAAGGAATAATGATGACGCAATCAGTCTGCCACGCTGTCGTACAGGCACCGCAAGGAAGCATCCGCATCGAAGGAACCGCCGCATTTGTGCAAACCGAACTGGCACGCTACGCTCAGCCGGAATTCGACATCATCAGCATTGCATTACAGCCCGTGGGACAGCGCAATCCGGCAATCGACTTCGCCCGACTGACGGAAATCCCCGGCAGCAACATAGCCCACAAAACCGTCAACGCCGCTCTGCTGATCGGTTACTCGGATTCACTACAGGGAATCCGGCAGACTCCTTTGTGGCGCATCCGCGACATCGTCAAACAGATGCATTGCCACGACACTAATAATTTTTCGGCGGTATTGCGACGTGAAACCACCCTGTTCAGCCATAGCGGTGAGCCCACGCTAGCCCTGAATGTAGAAGGGATGCAACGCGCAACGCAACTGGCGCAACAACTGCAACTGACGTGACGTCGATCCAAGCGGTTACCACGGGATTTTGACTTGCCGCAAACCCTGCATGGGGTGACTTGATAATCTTGGGTCAGACGCCAAAACGCATGGCATCACCTATTCGGGGTACTCCAGCGATGCGATCCAGCCAGATCATTCGAGTACAGTCAGCGCACCATCCAGTACGGGACGGGTAACACAGCATGCTTCATGACTCGACGTCATTCCAGCGCAATCAAGCCGTGGTGCTGCTTCAGCCACCCGGACATCCATTGTCAGAATGCCCCGTGGTCAGCACGATGCGGCATGTGGGGATGGTGTTACATGAATGCCATACGGCCGAACAAGCAGGCCTTACTGGTTGCTCCGTCGGGGTCGTGCTGGTCGCGGACCTCATGTGGCTGCAACGACTAAGTACCTTCGAACCGATGCTGGCACACAGCGGCATTACGTGGGTTGGCCTGATCGCCCATGATCTGGTGGGGCTTCCGGCGGTACGTAATCTGGTTGCTGACTATCTGTTTAACTTCATCGCCCTGCCGGCCCCCATCGAACACATCGTTCTGGTGTTGCGGCACGCTCGCGGCATGGCTTTTGTGCGCACGCAACCACGCAGTATCTGGCCGGAGTCAAATATTGCCGGCGACAAACACAGTCCGATGCTAGGAAGAACCCCGCCTATGCAACGCTTGTTTCATCAGATTAAGCGGGTCGCCCGTACCGACGCCCCCGTCATGATCGATGGCCAGTCCGGTACCGGCAAAGAGTTGGCCGCGCAATCGATACATCGCCAATCTGCGCGGCGACATGCCCCCTTTGTTGCGGTCAACTGTGGCGCGATTCCTGCGCAACTATTCCAGTCCGAATTATTCGGTTACGAGAAAGGTGCCTTCACAGGCGCCATCCAGCGCCGGATCGGACGCATTGAGGCGGCACAAGGCGGCACGCTGTTCCTCGATGAAATCGGC
>AEPR01000749.1 GCA_000195205.2 Oxalobacteraceae bacterium IMCC9480
TTCGACAAGCTCAGGCCGAACGGTTGGTAGTGGTGGTAGTGGTAGTGGTAATGGTGGGGCTCACGCACCAAAAAGTTTGCGCACTCCCGCCACCAACTCCCTCCGGTTACGCCAAATCCCGCTGTCGCTCTTTCTGCCAAAGCACATCACTACCGCCACCAAACCGGTTCAGCACGCGCGATAGCACAAACAGCAAATCCGACAGCCGGTTCATGTACTGACGCGGCGCGTCGTTGAGGGTTTCGACCTTGCCGAGGCTGACGATGTGGCGCTCGGCACGGCGGCAGACGGTGCGGCAGACGTGGGCAATGGCGGCGCCGCGTGAGCCGGCCGGCAGGATGAAGTCCTTGAGCGCCGGCAGGTCGGCGTTGTATTTCTCGAGCAGCGTATCGAGCCGCAGCACTTGCGCGTCAGTGATCATCGTATAACCGGGGATGCACAGCTCGCCGCCCATGTCGAACAGGTCGTGCTGGATCGAGACCAGCTCTTCGCGCAGCGCCGGTGGCAGTTCTTCGCACAGCAGCATGCCGATGTGTGAATTAAGTTCGTCGACATCGCCCATCGCGTGGACGCGCAGCGCATCCTTGTCGATACGGCTGCCGTCACCCAGTCCGGTGGTGCCCTTGTCGCCGGTGCGGGTAGCTATTTTTGAAAGTCGGTTGCCCATGAGAGTGATCGCCAGTAAGGTTCAAAGAGGCCCGAGGATACGTCAAAACCTGAGGGCCTGCCGCACGTGCAGGGTAAAATCCGGGTCTTGAAGGAGTTCGTCCATGAACCACATCGTCAATCTCGCCGCACTCAGGAAGCCCCTGCCGGCTGCCTTGCTGGCGCAACTGCGCGCGCTGCTCGGCGAACGCCTGTCGACCACGCAGGCCATGCGCGAACACCATGGCCGCGACGAGTCGTCGTATGCGCCGATGCTGCCGGATGCGGTGGCGTTCGCGCACTCGACCGACGAAGTCGCCGCCATCGTCAGCGCCTGCAACACGCATGGCGTGCCGGTGATCCCGTTCGGATCCGGCACCTCGCTGGAAGGACATATCCTGGCGCTGCAGGGCGGTATCTCGATCGATCTCTCGCAATTCAATCGTGTCATCGCGACTCATGCCGAAGACCTGACGGCCACCGTGCAGGCCGGCGTCACGCGCAAGCAGCTCAATGTGGAACTCAAGGATACCGGGCTGTTTTTCCCGATCGACCCCGGTGCCGATGCCTCGCTAGGCGGCATGGCGGCCACTCGCGCGTCGGGCACCAACGCCGTGCGCTACGGCACGATGCGCGAAAACACGCTGGCGCTGACCGTCGTCACCGCCGATGGCCGCGTGATCAAGACCGGTACGCGCGCCCGCAAATCCTCGGCCGGCTACGACCTGACCCGCCTGTATGTCGGCAGCGAAGGCACGCTTGGCATCATCACCGAAGTCACGGTGCGGTTGTATCCGCAACCGGAAGCGATCTCGGCGGCGGTCTGCTCGTTTGCCAGCGCCGGCGACGCCGTCAATGCCGTGATCGAACTGATCCAGCTCGGCGTGCCGGTGGCGCGGGTCGAATTTCTCGACGAGAACGGCGTGCGCGCCATCAATGCGCATGACCACCTCGGCTTGCCGGAGCAGCCGCTGTTGCTGTTCGAATTCCATGGCAGTACGGCCTCGGTCGCCGAGCAGGCCGCACAAGTGCGCGACATCGTCGCCGGCCATCAGGCCACCGGTTTCGATTGGGCCACCCGTCCGGAAGACCGGTCGCGGCTGTGGGCGGCGCGGCACAATGCCTACTTTGCGTTGCTGCAGTTGCGGCCCGGCTGCACGGCGATCTCGACCGATTGCTGCGTGCCGATTTCGCGGCTGGCCGAATGCATCCTCGATACCAAGGCCGATTGCGAGCAGCACCAGATGGTGTACTCGATCATCGGCCATGTCGGCGACGGCAATTTCCATGTGCTGATGATGGTTGATCCGAATGACGCCGCCGATATCGCACAGGCCGAAGCGATCAATGCGCGCATGGTCACGCGGGCGCTGGCGATGGACGGCACCTGCACCGGCGAACATGGTGTCGGGCTGCACAAGATGGACTTTCTGATCGAGGAGCATGGCGTCAACGCGATCGACACGATGCGCGCGATCAAGCACGCGCTCGACCCGAAAAACATCATGAATCCCGGCAAGATCATCCGCTGGTAGGTCGCTGACCACCTTTGCTCCGATACCCCCTTCCTTTCCAAGAAAAGTAATGGCCTCACGACTTCCCCCGGTTCATGCGCTGTCGGCTTTCGAAGCCGCCGCCCGTTTTTTGTCCTTTGCCCTGGCTGCCGAAGAACTCTGCATCACGCCGTCGGCGTTGTCGCACCGGATCCGGCTGCTCGAGGATTTTGTCGGAGAACGGCTGTTCATTCGCGACAGCCGCAGCGTCGCGCTGTCCGACTTCGGCCGGCGTTACCTCGAGGTGGTGCGCTCGGCCTTGCGGGCACTGAATGATTTCCCGATGCCGCATCGCGGCGTGCCGGCCCAGCCGCGCCTGAAGATCACGGTGCCGCCGACGTTCGCGCGCTATCTGCTGGTGCCTAAGCTGGCGCAATTCATGGCCTTGCATCCGCACATTGCGGTCGAGCTATTCCTGTCGGTGCCGCTGTACGACCTCAGTCTGTCCGAAAGCGATGTCGAAATCCGCTTCGGTGCCGGCAAGTACGCCAACATCGTCACCCGCAAGCTGTTCGAGGAACCGGCCTTCGCGGTCGCCAGCCCGGCCTACCTGGCCAGCATCGGCGGCATCGCCACGCCGGCCGACCTGAAAAAAGCCAACCTGCTGCGCTCGGCGCTGGAACCGTGGCAACCGTGGTTCGAGGCGGCCGGGCTGGACTGGCCGGAGCCCGGCACAGGACTGCGCGTCGATGACCTCGGCCTGTTGCTCGAATCGGTCAAACATGGCCATGGCATCGGCCTGACGCGCCAGCATTTCGGTGCCGGCATGATCGCCACCGGCGAGGTCGTGCGGCTGTTCGATATCGAGCTGCGCACGCCGCCGCATGCCTACTATTGCGTCTACGAAAAGTCGGTCATCGAGCGACCCGAGGTAGCGTTATTTGTCGACTGGTTGCTCACGGCCTTCGAATAAAGATGGTCACTGGCGCATGCTTCCGGGTAGCGCAAATTACTTCCCGATCATCGTCAGCCAAGCGACCCGAAACAGTTTATGCTTCGTCCCTGACTTCGGCGTGAGTGTCCTGACGCCGACCGAACACTGCACCGGAAGTACCCCAGTTTTTACCCAATTCTTCACCCTGTACGGCCTGTTCCAACGCGGAACGGACTCTTGTTCTATACCAAGGAAACAATCATGAACGCACCCGTCAATTCATCTGCACTGGCTGCCACGATGGCACCACAAGATATTTCGACCGACACCATGCTCGAAAAATACGCCAAGGGCGACGAGCGCACGCTCGACGACTTGCGCACACGTGTTGC
>AEPR01000748.1 GCA_000195205.2 Oxalobacteraceae bacterium IMCC9480
TTGCCGCGCATTTGCTGAGCGGGCGTATCCTGCACTGCACATTTCCCGCGCCATGCATTCCTTGAAAGGGTACCTGCATCATGATCATCGCTGATGCACACAAGCTGCCGACCATCCTCGTGGTCGACGACGAAACCGGATCGCAGGACGCGATCCGGCGCACGCTCGATGAAGAGTTCATGGTCCACATGGCCGGTTCCGCCGACACGGCGCGGCTGGCCATCGAGCGTGCCGAGCCGGCCGTGATCCTCTGCGACCAGCGCATGCCGGGCACTTCCGGCGTGCAGTTCCTCAAGGAAGTGCGCGAGCGCTGGCCGGACGTGGTGCGCATCATCATCTCCGGTTACACCGATTCCGAAGACATCATTGCCGGCATCAACGACGCCGGGATTTACCAGTTTGTGCTCAAGCCGTGGATGCCGGACCACTTGCTCGACGTGGTGCGCGGTGCGGTCGAAGCGCGCCGCCTGCAACTGGAAACACAACGCCTCGCGCTCGAACTGCGCACCAGCACCACGGTGCTGCGCGCGCGGAGTACCGAAAAGCAGAATGCGCTGAAATCGACCTTCGATTTCGACCGCATCATCCGCACCGACGGCAGTCCGATGGACCATCTGTGCGAACTCGCGGCACGGGTCGCGCGCTACGATTTGCCGGTGCTGGTGCTGGGCGAATCCGGTAGCGGCAAGGAATTGCTGGCGCGGGCGATCCACTACGCCAGCCCGCGTGCCGGCGGCGTCTTCGTGGTCGAAAACTGCGGCGCGATTGCCGACAACCTGCTCGAATCCGAACTGTTCGGCCACAAGCGCGGCTCGTTCACGGGGGCCTACGAAGACCACATCGGCATCTTCCAGCGCGCCGATGGCGGCACCGTGCTGCTCGATGAAATCGGCGACACCTCGTTTGCGTTTCAGGTCAAATTGCTGCGCGTCTTGCAGGAAGGTGAAATCCGCCCGGTCGGTGCGACCCGGCCGATCCCGGTCAGCGTGCGCGTGATCGCTGCGACGCACCGCAACCTCGAACACGAAGTCGGTGCCGGCCGCTTCCGGCAAGACCTGTATTACCGCCTCGCCGCAATGACGCTGACGATGCCGCCGCTGCGCGAACGCCCCGGCGATATCGTGCCGATCGCGCAATCCATCCTGCTGCAGGCGGCGCAGGAAATGGGCCTGCCGGCGCGGCAGTTTTCAGTCGATGCGATGGCCAGTCTGGTCACTTATCCGTGGCCCGGCAACATCCGCGAACTGCGCAATGAAATCGTGCGGGCGCTGGCCTTGACGGTCTCGGAAAACACGCAGATCGAGGCGCAGGCCTTTTCCGGCAAGGTGCTGCAAGGGCAGGCCGGCATCACCGCTATTGGCATGCCGCCAACCGGCACGCTGCAAGAACGACTGGCCGTGATCGAAGCGGCCATCCTCAAGGAAACCCTGCTGCGCCTGCGCTGGAACAAGACGCGCGTGGCGACCGAACTGGGCTTGTCGCGCGCCGGACTGCGCAACAAGATGGTTCGCCTCGGACTGGAGAAAACCTGATGGCTCACTCGAAAAAAGCCGGCTTCAATGTGCTCTGGCTGCAATCCGGCGGATGCGGCGGCTGCAGCATGTCGCTGCTGTGCGCCGATACGCCGGACTTTTACGGCGCGCTTGAAGCCGCCGATATCAACCTGCTGTGGCATCCGTCACTGTCGATCGAAAGCGGCGCCGAAGCGCTGCGGATTTTGCAGTCCTGCATCGATGGCACCATCCCGCTGCATGCCTTGTGCGTCGAAGGATCGCTGCTGCGCGGGCCGAACGGCACCGGGCGTTTTCATATGCTGGCCGGCACCGGCAAGCCGATGATCGACTGGGTGCGGGCACTGGCGGCGGTGTCGTTGCACACGGTCGCGGTCGGCACCTGCGCGGCGTATGGCGGCATCACCGCTGCCGGTGGCAATCCGACCGATGCCACTGGCTTGCAATACGACGGCGACCAGATCGGCGGCTTGCTCGGTGCCGGGTATCGTTCGCGCAGCGGGCTGCCGGTGATCAATGTGGCGGGTTGTCCGACCCATCCGAACTGGGTGCTCGAAACGCTGATGGCGCTGGCCGCCGACCTCTTCGCCGAAGGCCAGATCGATGCGCTCGGCCGGCCGCGTTTTTATGCCGACCATCTGGTGCATCACGGTTGCACCCGCAACGAGTTTTATGAATTCAAGGCCAGTGCCGAAAAGCCGTCTGACCTCGGCTGCATGATGGAGCACATGGGTTGCAAGGGCACGCAAGTGCATGCCGATTGCAATACGCGGCCATGGAATGGCGAAGGTTCCTGCACGCGTGGTGGCTATGCCTGCATCGCCTGCACCGAACCGGGTTTCGAAGAACCGGGCCATGCGTTCCAGGTCACGCCAAAGATCGCCGGCATCCCGATCGGCTTGCCGACCGATATGCCGAAAGCCTGGTTCGTCGCGCTGGCGTCGCTGTCCAAATCCGCCACGCCGAAGCGCGTGCGCGAGAATGCGGTGGCCGACCACATCGTGGTGGTGCCGGCGATTCGCAAGACCAGATTGAAATGAGCCGCCTCATTGTCGGCCCCTTCAACCGCGTCGAGGGCGATCTTGAAGTCCAGCTCGAGGTCGTCGACGGCCACGTGCAGAGCGCGCGGGTCAATGCGCCCATGTATCGCGGCTTCGAGCAAATCCTGCTCGGCAAACCGGCCATGGATGCGCTGGTCTACGTGCCGCGCATCTGCGGCATCTGTTCGGTGTCGCAATCGGTGGCGGCGGCGCGGGCGCTGGCCGATGCGCTCGGCGTGACGCCGGCGGCGAACGGCCAGCTGGTTACCAACGTGATGCTGGCGACCGAAAATCTGGCCGATCACCTGACCCATTTTTATCTGTTCTTCATGCCTGACTTTGCCCGCGCCGCGTATGCGCAGCAGCCATGGCATGCCGAAGTGCAGCGGCGCTTTGCGGCACAGGAAGGCGCCCATGCGCGGCTGGCGCTGGCGGCGCGGCAGCGCTGGTTCACGCTGCTCGGCACGCTGGGCGGCAAGTGGCCGCACACGCATGCGATCCAGCCGGGCGGCTCGTCGCGCGCGGTCGATCCGGGCGAGCGCATCCGCTTGCTGGCCAAGGTGCGCGAATTCCGCGCCTTCCTCGAACAGACGCTGTTCGCCGCGCCGCTCGAGCAGATCGCCGCGCTCGATAGCGAAGCGGCGCTGCGGCACTGGCATGCATCGGCCGCACCCGAGCAAGGCGATCTGCGCCTGTTCCTGACGCTGGCATGGCAAACCGGGCTGGACCGGATGGGGCCGGGGCCGGGCCTGTACATGTCGAATGGCTCGTATCCCGATGCGAACGGCCTGCTGTTTGCGCGTGGCCTGTGGGATGCCGCCACCGGCCAGGTCGCGCCGCTCGACACGATAGGCATCACCGAAGACGCGACCCACGCGTGGCTGGCCGACGCCGGCGGTCCGCTGCATCCGGCGCACGGCATGACGCTGCCCGACATCGACAAGCCCGACGCCTACACCTGGAACAAGGCACCGCGGCTGGCCGGTCGCGTGCTGGAAACCGGCGCACTGGCGCGGCAACTGGTCGATGGCCATCCGCTGATCCGCGATGCGGCGGCGCGCTGCGGCGGCACGGTCTACACGCGTGTGCTGGCACGCCTGCTGGAACTGGCGCTGGTGGTGCCGGCGATGGAGCGATGGATCAAATCGCTGCAGGTCGATGCGCCGTATTTCGCGGCCGGACCGATGGCCGATTCCGGCGACGGCATGGGCCTGACCGAAGCGGCGCGCGGCAGCCTCGGGCACTGGGTCTCAATCCGCAACGGCAAGCTGGCGAATTACCAGATCATCGCGCCGACCTCATGGAATTTTTCACCGCGCGATGCGACCGGCGTGCCGGGAGCGCTGGAAGCGGCACTGGTCGGCGCCGAGGTCAACCCGGGCGAGGACACGCCGGTGGCGGTACAGCACATCGTGCGTTCGTTCGATCCCTGCATGGTCTGCACGGTGCACTGAATGGAGAGCACGCCACTGCCGCTCGACGGCGTCGACGAAACCATGTGGCTGGATGTGATCCAGAAAATGGATGAAGTCTATTCGCAGCTGGTGCAGGACGAGATCGTGCTGGAAGAAAAAAACGCCGAGCTGGAAGACTCGCAGCGCTTCATTTTCAGTGTGCTATCGGCGATGTCGGATGTGCTCATTGCCTGTAACCGCGCAGGGGATATCGAGCAAACCAATGCGGCCTTGCAGAAGCTGGTCGGCCTCGATGAAACCGCGTTGCTGGGCCTGCCGGTGACGCGCCTGCTGGCTGACGCCGGCAGCATCGCCGCGATCGAACTGGTGCTCGGCCAAAGCCAGGTGGCCAGCGCCGTGGTCGAGCTGAACCTGATCGATGCGCAGCATGGCGTGGTGCCGGTCGATGTCAATTGCACGCGCCGGCGCGACAGCCTTGGCAAGTGCGTCGGCTATGTCTTTGTCGGCCGGCCGATGGGTGAATTGCGCCGTGCCTACGACGAACTGAGCAGCACGCATGAAGCGCTCAAACGCACCCAGCAGCAATTGCTGCATGCCGAAAAAATGGCCTCGCTGGGACGGCTGGTGGCGGGGGTTGCGCATGAACTGAACAACCCGATCAGCTTCGTGCTGGGCAATGTGCACGCGCTCAAGCGCTACAGCGAACGGCTGGCGCAATACGTCGCGGCGCTGCATGCCGGCGACGCCGACGCGCCTGCGCTGCGCGAGCGCCTGCGCATCGATCACATGCTGGCTGACTTGCCATCGCTGATCGACGGCACGCTCGAAGGCGCGCACCGGACCACCGACATCGTCAACGGGCTGCGGCGTTTTTCGGCGGTCGATCGCGAAGAGCGGGTGCCGGTTGATCTGAACGGCGTCATCGAGCGCGCGATCCACTGGATCAGCAAGGGCGGGACGCCGCACTTCACCGTGCACTGGACACCGGGTGCACCGCTGCTGGTGCCGGGCAATGCCGGCAAGCTGCTGCAGGTACTGATGAACCTGATCACCAATGCCCGCGATGCAGCGACCGACGGCGCGCCGGTGCAGTTGTGGATTAGCGCCCAAGCGGGCGAGGAGGGCATCGTGCTGCGCCTGCATGACAACGGCAGCGGGATCGCGGCGGATCATTTGCTGCGCATCTTCGAACCGTTCTTCACGACCAAGCCGATCGGCAAAGGCACCGGGCTGGGACTATCGATCAGCTACGGCATCATCGAGCAGCATGGCGGCGTGCTGAGCGCGCGCAATCATCCGGACGGCGGGGCGGAGTTCGTGATTACGTTGCCGGGGAGTGCGGCCTAACCGTCAAGAAATACGCGTCGTAGGGTGGGCACGGCCTCACCGTGCCC
>AEPR01000747.1 GCA_000195205.2 Oxalobacteraceae bacterium IMCC9480
GACCGTCTTGTCGCCGAAGGTCACGCGCCTCCGCCAGTACTGTGGCGCAGCATCAATCGATGCGCCCAGTTCGGCTGCGGCATGCCACGGCCAGCGCGGGTCGTACAGCATGGCGCGGGCCAGTGCGATCATGTCGGCGTCGCCATCGGCGAGGATTTGCTCGGCATGCGCGGCTTCGGTGATCAGGCCGACGGCGATGACCGGCATCTCGGTTTCTTCGCGGATGCGGGCGGCGAACGGTACCTGGTAGCCGGGACTGAGCGGAATCTTTTGCGCGGTCGAGGTGCCGCCGCTGGAGACATCGATGAAGGCGCAACCGCGTTCATTGAGTGCGGTGCAAAACACCACGCTCTGCTCGATATCCCAGCCGCCATCGGCCCAGTCGCTGGCCGAAATCCGTACGCCCAGCGGGATGCCGGCCGGTACCGCGGCCCGCACGGCATCGTAAACTTCGAGCGGAAAGCGCATCCGGTTTTCTAGGCTGCCGCCGTATTCGTCGGTACGCTGGTTCGACAGCGGCGACAGGAATTCATGCAGCAGATAGCCATGCGCCGCATGCAGCTCCAGCACCTCGATGCCGAGTCGTTCTGCCCGCAGCGCGGTGGCGACGAAGGCATCCCGGATTCGCTGCAGGCCGGCTGCATCAAGTTCCAGCGGCAGCGTGTCGGTGGCAGAAAACGGAATCGCCGACGGTGCCACGGTTTGCCAGCCGCCGTGTTCCGCGCTCAGGTTCTTGCCGCCTTCCCACGGTACCGCGCACGATGCCTTGCGACCTGCGTGTGCCAGCTGCATGCCGATCGGCATCGATGAATAACGACGGATTGCTTGCAGCACCGGCACCAGCGCGGCTTCGGTCTCGTCCGAATACAGGCCCAGATCGGCGGGCGTGATACGACCGATTGCCTCGACTGCAGCGGCTTCGGTGAACATCAATGCTGCGCCGGACAAGGCCAAGCTGCCGAGATGCATCATGTGCCAGTCGGTGGCCTTGCCATCGACGGCCGAGTACTGGCACATCGGCGAAATGACGATGCGGTTTTTCAGGGGCAGGGGACCAAAAGCGTACGGAGAAAACAGGTGACTCATGCGGGTGCTCCTTGTGTTGTTGCAGAAAGCGGGGTGGCACACAGCTGCTGGCGGCCTTGCCATGACTGGCCCGGCTGCAGCGTGTGCGGATGATCTATCAGTGCGGCTTCGATGCAGAGAAAGTGGCGCTCGTCGTGCGGCATCAGGTCGGGCAGGGCGGCGGCCTTGTCGGCCCATGGATTCCAGACCACGACATCTTCGAAGCCGTCCTGGCTAATCGCCAGCGCGCCGGCCGCTCCGGTCAGCGTGACCGGGGTGGCGAGCGCCGCGTAGATGCGGTCGACTTCCTGCGTGATGGCCAGCGCGGTGTCGTCATCGACGACCATGGTGCGCGGTTCGACCGTGCAATCGAGATAAGGCCGGCCGTGCAAGCCCGTGATCCGGGCCGCGTCAACCGGCGCGCGCAGATAGGTATGCAAAGCCGCCGTGAAGTCGAACGGGCGCTCGCCGGTGTTGGTGATGATGAGCTCGACACTGAGCTGCAGTCCTGAAAAGCGCAGCTGCAATTCGAGAGCAAACTGTCCATCGAACTGCGCCGTCGCCGCCGAATCGGTCACGCCCAGGCGCATCAGCCCGGCCTCCGGCGACGCTTCCAGCAGCGTCCACGGTACCGTGCGGACCACGCCATGTTTGGGCAAGAGCCCCATCCCGGAAAATTGCGGAAAGACCACCGGGATGCCGCCGCGTATCGAGGCGATACCGGCGCTGACATCATCCCAGCGCGTGCGCTCGCTCAGGAACAGGCGCTCGATGCCATCGGCGCTACGCCATGCACACAGGTGGCCGCCATGCAGCGAGACAGCGATGCGCGAGCCGTCGGGGGCGTCCAGTGTGGTCAGGCGGGAGGGCAGGTCAGGGGTGGCGGGGAGGGTCATTGATGAGGGGGGGCGAATGTGGACGAGCGGGCATGATGCCAGTTTTATCAAGTTCTATCCGGCGCTGATCGCCGGGCGGTGCATTCGCCTATGCACGATGACCCCGTGTCCGGCCTTCGGGACTGCTACTAATTTGCCGTTTGGATTGCAAGCCGGAACGCTACAAGGAATACTTAATGAGCTATCTTTCAAATGACGGTTTTCCGACTTTGAAAGATAAACCATCGCCAGGCAAGTCTCCTGGCAAGTCGATCGACGAGTGCGCCGGCCTTTTGGGCTAGCGATTCCTGGCGAGACAAATCCATAGGGACGCGCGGCCAGTTGCAAGAAACGGCGTTCGCCCCTGCCATCTGATGGGCACCTGAGGGACTAATTACCGAAACCATGCTGGTATTGAGGATGACCTGTGCTATTGTCTTGGACTCAGACGCGGGGTGGAGCAGTCTGGCAGCT
>AEPR01000746.1 GCA_000195205.2 Oxalobacteraceae bacterium IMCC9480
CCCCGATCAGCCACGCTCCCGCCAACCCGACTGCCAGCTTGAACGCACTATCGAACAGCAGCGGCGCAAGATAGCCCGACACCAGCGCAAAGATCAGCATCTGCACGAAGTTCTGCAGCGACGCCGCCAATCCGCGCACCAGCGGGAACAGCCCGAGCGTCTGCAGCACCATGCCCGGCAGCGCCAGCGCCATGCCGAACGCGTACAGCATCAACGGCAAGACCGCCCACGGCACGGCCGCGACCTGCAGGCTGGTGTAGACCAGGTTGATCCCGCAAGCCAGTCCCATCACCAGCAAGCCGCGCCGAATCATCACGTTCATGCTGACCCGGTGCGCGGCCTTGGCGTTGATCGCCGACCCCAGCACGATGCCGCCGATCAGCGGAATGAACAGCCACGCGAACGCGGTCTCCGGCAAGTGCAGCACCTGCATCACAAAGCTGGCGGCCGACGCGATGTACAGCCCGAAGCCGCCAAAAACAAAGCCGATGCCCAGCGAGCGCAGCAAAAATTGCGGATGACGAATCGCCTTCCAGTAATTGCCGGCGATGGTGCCAAGATGCAGTGGCTGGCGCTGACTTGGCGGCAAGCTCTCGGGCAGATAGCGCCGGCAGGCGATCAGCAGCAGTATGGCAATCGCCGTCATGAACGCGAACACCGCGCGCCAGCCGAACGCGACCTGCAACAGCCCGCCAATAACCGGTGCCACGGCAGGCGCGATACCGAACACCATCATGATCTGGGCGATCATCTTTTGCGCATCGGCACCGCTGAGGCGATCGCGCACGACCGCCTGGCCGATCACCATGCCGGCACCGGCCGACATGCCCTGCATCGCGCGAAACACCAGCAGCCACGTGAAGCTGGGCGCCAGCGTCGCGCCTATCGAGCCGGCAATGAAGATCAGCAGCGAGGCCAAAATCACCGGCCGCCGGCCGAACGAATCCGACAGCGTGCCGTAGAACAGCGTCATCAGCGAATAGCCGAACAGATAGATGCTGAGGGTTTGCTGGACCAGCATCGGGCCGACGGCGAATTGCTGGCCGATGGCGACGAAGGAAGGCAGGTAGGTATCGGTGGCGAACGGGCCGAGCATGGCCAGTGTGGCCAGCACCAGCGTCAGGGTGCGGGCAGAGGTGTTATTCAAAAAGTGGACTTCCTTGAAAAAATTTGCTGGGTGATTGTCGGGTGGTGGTCATCAGTGGGTGCGTGTCAACGGCGTGTCGAACGTACGAAGTCGAGATTGTCACACTGATGTGGTGCGCGCGCGTGGGCACGGTGAGGCCGTGCCC
>AEPR01000745.1 GCA_000195205.2 Oxalobacteraceae bacterium IMCC9480
AATCCCGCCGTCATCGCCGATAACGTCGGTGACAACGTCGGGGATTGCGCCGGCATGGCGGCCGACCTGTTCGAAACCTATGTGGTGACGCTGATTGCGACGATGCTGCTGGGCGCGCTGCTGATCAAGGGCAACGAGGCGCAGGCGGCGCTGTATCCGTTGCTGTTGGGCGGAGTGTCCATCCTGGCGTCGATTGTCGGCTGCTCGATGGTGAAAGCCAAACCCGGCAAGAAAATCATGTCCGCGCTGTATACCGGTCTGTGGTGGGCAGCGGGCTTGTCGCTGATCGGCTTTGCTGCCGTGACGTGGACCGTGATGCCGTATGACATGCGCCCGTCGATGATGGGCTCGGCGCTCGTCGGTATCGTCCTGACCGGCCTAATGGTCTATATCACCGAGTACTACACTGGCACCGACTTCAAGCCGGTCCAGCATATCGCCCAGGCCTCGACCACGGGCCATGGCACCAACATCATCGCCGGGCTGGGCGTGTCGATGAAGTCGACCGCGTATCCGGTGCTGGCGGTCTGCGTCGCGATCCTCGTTTCGTACTACCTCGGCGGCTTGTACGGCATCGCGATCGCGGCAACGTCGATGCTGTCGATGGCCGGCATCATCGTCGCACTCGATGCGTATGGTCCGATTACCGATAACGCTGGCGGCATCGCCGAGATGTCCGGCATGCCCGAGTCGGTGCGCGCAATCACCGATCCGCTTGATGCGGTCGGCAATACCACCAAGGCGGTCACCAAAGGCTATGCGATCGGTTCGGCCGGACTGGCCGCGCTGGTGCTGTTTGCCGACTACACCCATGCCCTCGACTCCGCCGGCAAAAGTACGTCGTTCGACTTGTCGAATCCTCTGGTCATTGTCGGCCTGTTCATCGGAGGCCTGATTCCGTACCTGTTTGGCGCGATGGCGATGGAAGCGGTCGGGCGCGCGGCCGGCGCGGTGGTGGTCGAGGTACGGCGCCAGTTTCGCGATATCAAGGGCATCATGGATGGCACCGGCAAGCCGGAATACGACAAGGCAGTCGACATGCTGACGACCGCGGCGATCAAGGAAATGATCTTGCCGTCGCTGCTGCCCGTGATCGTACCCATCCTGGTCGGCATGCTGCTCGGACCGGCGGCGCTGGGTGGCTTGCTGATGGGAGCCATCGTGACCGGTCTGTTCGTGGCGATCTCGATGACCACCGGCGGCGGTGCCTGGGACAACGCCAAGAAATATATCGAAGACGGTCATCACGGCGGCAAAGGCTCGGACGCGCACAAGGCGGCAGTCACCGGTGACACGGTCGGCGATCCTTACAAGGACACGGCCGGGCCGGCCATCAATCCGCTCATCAAGATCATCAACATCGTCGCGTTGCTGATGGTCCCGCTGCTGCCGGCGACGGGACCGCAAATGGGTGGCGGACACAGTAGCCTGGTGGTGCCTATTACCGCACCCGCGCCACTGGCCAAATAGTCTGGCGGCCTGTCGGTTGTGCGGTGCTGGCAGACCAGTTTTTCTGGACGATTAAAAAATTGCCGTTACAATCTGGCGGGATTGACGTTGACGTTAACGTCAAGAGCTCGGAAATCCCTCATTTTTTAATCCAGCGAGAACAGTATGCAAATCAAAGACAATGTATTCCTGATCACCGGCGGCGCATCGGGCCTCGGTGCCGCCACTGCCCGCATGATCGCTGCCAACGGCGGCAAAGTAGTGCTCGCTGATGTACAGGTCGACGCAGGGATCGCACTGGCCGAAGAGCTTGGTGGCCGTTTCGTCAAATGTGACGTGACCTCTGAACTGGATGGCCAGGCTGCCGTCGATGCGGCCGTTGGCATGGGCACCTTGCGTGGTCTGATCAATTGCGCCGGTGTCGCACCGGCAGTCAAGACGGTGGGCAAGAACGGTCCGCATCCCCTGGATGTGTTCCAGCGCGCCGTCAACATCAACCTGGTCGGTACATTTAACATGGCACGACTGGCTGCAGCGGCAATGGAACAAACCGACGGTGTCGAGCATGGTGAACGCGGCATCATCATCAACACCGCCTCGGTTGCCGCCTACGACGGCCAGATCGGGCAGGCGGCATATGCCTCGTCGAAAGCGGCCGTGG
>AEPR01000744.1 GCA_000195205.2 Oxalobacteraceae bacterium IMCC9480
CTTGTTACGACTTCACCCCAGTCACGAATCCCACCGTGGTAAGCGCCCTCCTTGCGGTTAAGCTACCTACTTCTGGTGAAACCCGCTCCCATGGTGTGACGGGCGGTGTGTACAAGACCCGGGAACGTATTCACCGCGACATGCTGATCCGCGATTACTAGCGATTCCAACTTCATGCAGTCGAGTTGCAGACTACAATCCGGACTACGATACACTTTCTGGGATTAGCTCCCCCTCGCGGGTTGGCGGCCCTCTTTATGTACCATTGTATGACGTGTGAAGCCCTACCCATAAGGGCCATGAGGACTTGACGTCATCCCCACCTTCCTCCGGTTTGTCACCGGCAGTCTCATTA
>AEPR01000743.1 GCA_000195205.2 Oxalobacteraceae bacterium IMCC9480
CCGGTGCGGTTTCGGACAAGCCGTAACCCTCGACAATCGGGCAGCCGGTCAGCTTGAACCACTTGTCGGCCACCGCTTTCTGCACCGCCATCCCACCGCCATTGCAGACCTTCAGCATCGAAAAATCGACCGTCGCAAATTCGGGATTGTTCAACAAGCCGTTGTAGAGCGTATTGACTGCCGGCAGCATGTTGATCTTGAACTTGCCCAGCGTCTTGACGAAACCCGGCATGTCGCGCGGATTCGGAATCAGGATGTTCATGCCACCGAGACGGGTGCCCATCAAACAGCACGATGTCAGCGCAAAAATATGATAAAGCGGTAGCGCGCAGACGATGGTCAACGCGGCGATCTTCGGCTCGCGGTTCAGTGCGGGCTGCGCCCAGGCTTCGCTTTGCAGCACATTGGCAATCACGTTGCGGTGGTTGAGCGTGGCACCTTTCGAGACGCCGGTCGTACCGCCCGTGTACTGCAGGAACGCGACATCGTCATGACCCAGCTCGACCGGCTTGAGCGCAATGGCAGCCCCTTCGGCGACGGCCTGCTTGAACGAAATCGCATTCGGCAAGGCAAACGCCGGCACCATTTTTTTGACATTGCGGACCACGAAATTAACGATGGTCCCTTTCATCATCCCGAGCAGATCCCCCATGCTGGCCACGACAACATGCTTGATGCGGGTCTTCGGCAGTACCTGCTCGAGCGTGGTAGCAAAGTTTTCGAGGATGATGATGGCTTCGGCGCCGGAGTCATTGAGCTGGTGCTCCAGTTCGCGCGGCGTGTACAGCGGATTGACGTTGACCACCGTGAAACCGGCCCGCAGGATGGCCGCAATCGCCACCGGATACTGCAGCACGTTGGGCATCATGATGGCGACGCGCGCGCCTTTTTTCAGTCCCTTGGACTGCAGCCATGCACCGAGTTTTTTCGACATCGCATCGAGCTCGGCATACGTCAGGAACTTGTCCATGCAGACGTAGGCATTGCGCTCGGCATATTTCTGAAACGCTTCTTCCAGCAAGTGAACCAGCGAGCGATATTGCGTGTAGTCGATTTCTGCAGGAACGCCTTGCGGGTACGACTTGAGCCAAATCTTGTCCATGTATCACCTCCGTCTCTGATTGTTATGGTGCGATTCCCGACAGCAAATAGGAACGCTCGTTCTATTAATCGTCGATGCTATCGGGCAGCACTCCAAGGCGCAAGCATTTTGCGTACTATCTGAGCAACTCTTCTACAGAGCAATCGTCTTTGAAGCAGATCGCCGGCACGCCATTCAGCGTTTGATCGCGCTAGTCATCGAGACATCGACCGACGCCAACGTGGCATTGCGCGTCAGCTGGGCCAGCTGCATGTTGCGTTGTGCCGGCTCCAGAGCGGCCATCTTGCGCGTGGCTCCGTAGAACCTGGCCAGCGTCTTTTGCTCGGTCATCAAGGCCCGGAATGCCGGCACGTAGTCATGGTAGGACGCCACCGCTGCCAGGTGCGCATTCGACAGCGGTTCGGCAAACCAGCGGTCGTAGCCGGCATAACCACCCCAGGCGGTTCTCAGCACCAGATACTCGTCCTTCAGGGCCGCAAACAGTTTTCCCTTTTCACGTCGCTTGTCGCCGTCACCGACCGGGCGCGCATAGTTGGCAACGAGTAGCTTGCGATACTTGACCAGCAACGCGAGGAAGTCACGCTTGCGTCCGTCGAAGGCCAGGAAGTTCTCGCGCATCGCGGCATCGCCATGCGCCGCCATCCAGCGCTCGACACCCAGTTCCTCGACGGTGGTAGCAAACGATTCATTGAACTGGGTGTCGTTACGGGCATAGGCAACCTGATGCGCCAGCTCATGGAAAACCAGCCGCGCCAGTTCGCCATCGGGATACTGGATGAAGGTCGACAGCACCGGATCATTGAACCAGCCCAATGTCGAGTACGCCGCTACACCCGACATCTGCACGTCGTAGCCGGCCTTGCGCAGCACGGCCGCATAGTCGAGCGCTTCCTGCTTGTTGTAGTAGCCGCGGTAATTGACGCAGCCGGCAATCGGAAAACACCATTGCGCCGGCTGCATCGACAGCTCCGGCGTAGCCACCACATTCCACAGCACGTAAGGCCGCTTGAGGTCGGCATAGTTGGTGTAACTGTTGCTGTCAGGCAGGCCGAGTTCACGCGCCGCATAGCGACGGATTTCACGGACCTTGGTCAGGCGCGCCTTGAGCTTCTCGCCGACCCCGGGATCGGCCAGCCAGTCGTCAATCGGACGGGCCCCCGAGAGCAGCGCAAACTGTCCCTGCGCGGCCTGATAGTAATAATCGATCTGGGCACAACCGCCTGCCAGCAGGCTCGCCGCTACCGCCAATCCCATGCGCCATGTCATGATCGTCTTTCACCTGCTGGAACATCCCGTCATTTTTTTTCGACCTCGACCAGCACGTCGTAAAAGGTCGGTCC
>AEPR01000742.1 GCA_000195205.2 Oxalobacteraceae bacterium IMCC9480
CCCCAGCACCCGGGCAAACCTGCCGTTTTTGCAACTCGTTACTGAAGCAGTCGCAGTACCGTGTACAACGCCATGCCGATAATGATCGTGCCCAGCAAGTGCTTGGTCGCCAGGAAAAACGCCACCGCACCGAGACCGGCCAGCAGGCGCGGATTGGTCCAGTGCAAATCGAGCGTGCCACCAACCAGCACCAGGTCGGGCGCGACGATGGCGGCCATCGCCGCCGCCGGTGCATAGCGCAGCGCGTGCTGGACTTTCTCCGGCAATTTGACGGCATGGCCGAGCAGGAAAAAAGAACAGCGCGTCAGCACGGTGGCCAGCATCAGCAGGCCGATCGTGATCCAGATTTCAGTCGTGGTCATGGTGTCTTGCGCGGCAGGTGCCGCTCCATCAGGTAATCAATCAACATCGCCACCATCATCCCGACCACCACCGCGACCAGCAAACCCAGCCGGTACGGCAACTGCGCCGCCGCGATCGCCACCGTGCCGGCGACCAGCACGCCGCCGAGCGCTGCGAGGTTGATGGTCAGCGGAATCATCACCGCCAGCAAGGCCAGCGTGCCGGCGAAGCCGATACCCCAGCTCTCCGGAATCTGGCTGGCCAGCAGGATGCCGGCCACCGCGCCGCTCTGCCAGGCACACCAGTTCGGGTAGCAGATACCGGTGAAATACCCGACCTTGCCGGCCGGCTGATGCAAGGTTTCGGCAGGAAAACGGCGTGGAAAAAATCCCATCGTGATATCGGCATTGAAGTAGCCATACCAGAGCCGCTGCTTCCAGCGCAGATGCGCAAAATGCGGCCCGATCGCCGCCGCAAAAATCACGAAGCGCAAGTTCACCACCAGCGCCGTCACGAACACCACCCACTCCGGCGCGTTGGCGGCAATCAGCGGCAGCGCCGCCAGCTGCGCCGAACCGGCAAACACGAAGAACGACATCCCCAGCGCCTGCCAGATCGTCAAGCCCGACTTGACCATCGCCATCCCCGACACCAGGCCCCAGGCAAAAATGCCCGGCATGGTGGCGGCGCTGACCTTGAAGGCCGCGGAGAAAGCACGTTTTTCGATGATGGCGGGGGATTGGTGGCCGGACGCGGTTTCGGAATTGAGCATGGCTTTGAATCATTGGTTGAGGGCACATAGTACAGAGGAAGTTTTGGGCGGCTTCAATTGAGGGTGGTTTGCGATGGCCGATGTGTGCGCTGCAGGCTGCCTTGGCTAGCCCGCCCACGGCTTACGGTTAGAATGCGGAGGCCAAAAATACCGGGCTGATTCCGATGGGTGCCAACTGACCGTAGGGTGGGCACGGCCTTTTGTGCC
>AEPR01000741.1 GCA_000195205.2 Oxalobacteraceae bacterium IMCC9480
CCGCCGATGGCACCATCGTTGCCGGTGCCGAGATCCGCAAAACCGTGCTGACGGTCTACGTCAATCCGATCTGGGCGCAGGCCGGCCTGATCGATATCCGCGCTGATGTCCTCAAGGGCAGCGGTATCTTCGATACGCCGGGCGATGCCACGGTGACCATCATCAACAATTCAAAAGCCTTCCTGAAGCTCGAAGGCATCACGATCCCCGACACCAACGGCGGCTTGTACATGAACGGCGTGCTGGTCAACAATAACGCCGACCTGACCGGATTCAATCAGGACGGCACGGTGGCGCATTTCGCCAGCATCACCCAACCGGGGACCAGCGCCGCACCAGCCATCATCGTGCGCAATACCTTCACTGCCACGGTCAACGATCCGACCCCGGACATCACCGTCATCGGTGCCATCAGCAACCTGTCCGGCAGCCTGCGGCTGGAAATCACCGGCGGCAAGGGCGATGTCCGGATCACCGCGCAAGTGCGCGCGAAGAACATGGCGATCATCGCCGGCGGCAATGTCTACATTGATGGCGTGACCTCGTACTCGGTCGGCGGCGAAGCCTACGGCACCTGGAAAACCGTCAGCAACCTGGCGATGGGATCGAGCCCCGGCACCACCGGCCCCGGCCTGTCGGCCACCGGCATCGATGCGCAGATCACAGCGGTACTGGCTCAACCGCTCTCCGGCATCAATGTGTACGGCGACCGTATCCACATTAGCGCGCAGTACATCAATGTCGACGGCGTGATGCAGAGCGGTCGCGCCGATTACACGCTGACCATAGGTCCGGCGGCTGCCTTTGAGATCTTCATCGCCAAGTACAGGGGCGGGCTGGTCAAGCTGGAGTCGGTCTCGACCGCCGACTTCACGGTCTATTACAACAATGCCACCGGCCACATCCAGGTCGAGGAATTGCGCGTCAGCGGCGGCCACATCGAACTCGATGGCCACATCACCAATACCGGCAAGGGCAAGATCAATGTGCTGGGCGGTTACGCCAACGTCACCATCGATAACCAGACCGGCTATGACATGGAGATCAAACGGATTGATGCCTCGCAACGCGGCATCGGCACCTTGTTGATCGTTGATCGTTCAAAGACCTCCGCCGGTAGCGCCTTCACCGCCACGCTGTACCAGAAGGCCGGCGATGTCGTCACCAAAACCGTCGATACCGGCGGCGGGACGGCACCGGTATTTTCGACCGTCAGTGATTTGTCCAACTACGATCCGTTGACCGGACAGCGCTATGGCTGGGCAGTAGCACAGCGGGCCGCAGAGCGCAAAACCGCGACATTTGGTAGTAGCTCATGGCTGGGCATCGATGCCTTCGCCAAGGATCCGAGCACCATCGAATGGCAAAATACCGAAGCGCTGGGTACGCCCACGCTGGTCGGTGATGCAGCCTACTACTACGTCGAGCCCGACGCGAGCATAGCCGGTGCCGACTACCTGTATTCGTACAACCGCCTCAATGATCCGACCTCGGAGAACTACCAGACCGACCAGCACACCACCAGTACCTGGTATGGCAAGGAAACCCAGTGGACTACGTTCGTCAACGAGCAGAAATTCACCGATACCCATACCAACTCGATCAATGCGTCGCATGTCATCGGCATTGAATTCATTGGCAGGTCGAGCAGCAATGTGACGGTGAAGTCGCTGGGCGCGATCCTGCTGAAGGGGCCTATCCTCAACAGCACCGGCACCACCACGCTGATCGCCGGAAAAGGCATCGAGCAACTGACCGACAACGCCTACATCAGCGGCGTCAACATCGTGCTCACTGCCAACGGCAGCATCGGCCTGCTACAGACCAGCAATGCGCTGATACCGACCATCGGCCTCAATGTCGACCTGGTCGACACGCCGGTGTATGACTTCACCACCGGCGGCGGACTGACCGCGCTGGTCACCGGCACGCAAGTCAAGATCGGTGCCGGCTATCTGGGCGGTGGCGTCGCCGGCAAGGTGTATGTCTATACCGGCAGCGCAGCATCGGTCGAACTGGGCGTGCAGAATTTTGCCAATGCTGCCAAGTGGGTGCTGGCCGGAGCCGGTACATCGGCCAGTCCGAACAGCTTCAATTACATCGCCACCAACAGCAGTCCGGTGATCCACGGCCAGCGCGTGCTGGTCGGTAACGGCTACACGCCCGGCCACGGCACGGCGGGTGCGGTCTACAGCTACACCGGCACGCCCGCCAAGATGGACTTGTCGGCGCAGGATTACACCGACACCAGCAAGTGGGCGCTGGTCGCCTCGACCCCGGGCCTGACGGCTACCTCGGTCACCGGCAAGGTCCAGATCAACGAGATCATCGGCGACCTGACGATTGCCACCATCGTCGCTGCCGCAGGGCAGGATGTGACGCTCACCGCACAGGGTTCGATCGTCGCCAAAAATGCCGCCAGCGCGATCGGCAAGGCCAGCCAGGCCGGCGGTTCGATCAGCCTCAATGCGGCCAGCGGCAGCATCGGCAAGGCCGGACAGGCCATCACGCTGTATGCCGGCACGGCGCTCAATAACAGCGTCAGCGCCCTGGCGGCGGATGACATTTATCTGGTCGCGCCCACTGGCAACCTGCGTGTCAACAGCATCGTCTCGACCTCGGAAACCGGCACGATTTCAATCCGCGTCAATGACGGCGCGCTGATCGATGCCAACAACATCCAGCAGCGCGACGAGCGCACGGTCAAGGAATTACTCGACGGCGTCTGGAAAGATTTGCGCCTGACCGGCACCGATGCCGCCGACAAGGTCACCGAAACCGTCAAAGCGTTCGAGGCCGCCAAGGTGCAGGAATATCGCACTTACTGGGACTACCGCGAGCAGCTCACCGGCAGCAAGACCGCGCCGACGATGACGGCCGAACAGGAAGTTTATTACCGCACTACGCTGAACTACGATAACGACAGCATCGCTACGCTCAACAACCAGATCGCGGCGGATTACGCGCGCCTTGACGGGTTGTATCGCAGTACGGCCGAGACCGCCTTCGACGCAAAACACGACTTCGACACTGCGGCCAACAGGCTGGAGATCGATGCGCTCAAAGGCAGCATCAAGATTTGGACCCAGGAAGAATTGCTCAACACCATGAGCGCCGGCCTGCTCAAGCCGGTGGCCGATACGCAGATCAATATCGAAGCGCCTAACATCGCCGGTCACAACGTGACGCTGTGGGCCAGCAAGTCCGTCGGCAGCACCGGCCAGCCGGTTCTGATCGTATTGCCGACCGACGGCACCAAGCGGGTCCTGAGCGATGAAGAGCAACTGGCATTCGCGGCAGCCGACCGCATCGACGTGACCTATCTGGCCGGTGCAGTGATCACGGCCGATGCGGATTTTCATGACAACGGCGCGGCCGCCGACACCATCAGCTTTAGCAGTGCGACGCCTACCGGCCTGCAGGTCGGCATGCATATCCAGATCGCCGGCGCCAGCAACAACGTCACCGCCAAGGGCGTGGCCTACCAGGTCAGCGGCTACACCGAAACCTTCGATGGCAGCCGTTACACCAGCACCATCACGCTGGCCGCGAACGTCGCGCTATTCACCGAATTCGGCCGGACCGTCAAGATCACGCCGATCGTGCTCGACCCTGGCCGTTCATCGGGACCGGCCATCACCGCAGTGATGATCGACCAGCGCGACGACATCAATGTCGACGCCAGCGGCAAGATCAATGTCACCTCCGACACCAGCAGCGTGTATCTGGGTTCCGGCAGCTCGGCCCTGACGCTCAATATCGAGCACATCGTCGCCGCCACCGATGCCCGCATCAAAGGCAAGAACGGCATCGTCAATGCCGCCACCAGCGGCGTCAATGTCGTCAGCGGCAACCTGATCCTGGAAGCCGGACGCGGTGCGATCGGCAGCGTGGCGACACCGTTCACGCTGGACCTGAGAACCAACGCGACGCTGACCGCGCGCGCCTTGTATGACTTGACCATCAGCGAAACCAGCGGCGACATGCTGGTCGAAGGTATCTCGTCGGTGCAGGGCATCGTGCACCTGACATCGGCCGGCTCCCTCCTCGACGGCATCGCCAACAGCGACACGCCGAAGATCGCCGGCAAGCGCATCGAACTGACTGCCGGTGGCAGCATCGGCAGCACCGGCAACGTGCTCGAGACCGACCTCAGCAGCACCGGCACCATCACCGCGCATGCCCTCACCAGCATCTGGCTGCACGAGACATTGGGCGACATGAACCTCGATGGCATCACCTCCGACACCGGCGACGTCAGCCTGCGCGCGCATGTGTCGATTGTCGATGCCGGCAATGACGGCAGCAATTTGCCGTCGCGTCCGGGTGTCGATATCCGCGCCCGCAACATCACGCTGGCGACCGACTTCGGAGCCATCGGTGCATCCGGCAATGACGTCGATATCGATACCAGTTACGCCGGCAGCAGCGGCACGCTGACCTCGGACAGCGCGCTCGGCACTCACCTGATCGAACTGACCGGCGACCTGCTGATCAACCAGGTCGGCACCGGCAGCATCGGTAGCGGCAATAGCTACACGGCCTTCATTGCCGCGCCTGACGGCAGCATCCTCAATGGCCGCAGCAGCACTCTGACGGGTGGCAATGTCACCGGCGGCAAAACTTACCTGTTCGCCAAAAACGATATTGGTGCCGCCAACAACATCCTGCAAACTGCCGTCGGCACGCTGCAGGGTCAGTCGACACGGGGCAGCACCTGGCTGACCAACACCGGCGCGATGATCGCCAGCACGATTGATGGCGGCAGCGGCGCGGCATTGGTCGCCGGCGGATCAATCCGGATTGCTACGATGAGTCCGCTGACGGTCAGCCGCGACATGATTGCCGGCGGCGAGATCGTGCTGGTCGCACATGACAAGAACGATGCTAAAGCGGACAACCTGATCGTCACTTCCGGCGTGACCATTCGCAGCACCGGTTCGACGGTGCGCCTGCTGGCCGGCGACGACTTGCTGATCGAAGCCGGTGCGCTGGTGCAGGCGCAAGGCGACATCACGCTGGCCGGCGACTACCAGGGCGACGGCGATGGCAATGCCACCGGCCAGCCCAACATCGACGCTGCCGGCAGCAGCATCACCGTCAGCGGCAACGTGATCTCGGCGCAGAGCATCACCATCCTCGGCGAATCGCAGGCCGACATCATCACCCTGCAAGGCACGCTGAGCGCGCCGCTGATCAGCGTCTCCGGCGCGGCCGGCAATGACACGATCCATGTCTGGGGCACGGTCAGCGCCACCACCTTCACGATCGCCGGCAATGACGGCGACGACGTGATTGCGCTCAATCCGGACAGCAGCACGCCGGGCTTCAATGCCGCCTATAAGCTGGCACTGACGGCCAATACCTTCATCAGCGGTGGTGCCGGCGAAGACCGCATCACGGTCAGTCATCTGGGCTCGCTCAGCTCGGTGCATGGCGGCATGCGCGACCAGGTCTGGCTCGACGGCAACGGCGGCACCGACCTGTTCACGGTCGATGTCAATGGCAATGCCGACCTCATCATCAACGTCAACGACAGCGGCGCGCCCGACGACGGTGCCGATCAGCTGACCATCAATGGCACCGCGCAAGCCGACCTGTTCCTGCTGCGCGCCAATTTTGTCGCACTGCTGCATACCGGCGGCCCGCTGGTCGAACGGATCAACTACAACGACACGATCAATGGCCGCTTGCTGGTCAACGGACTCGACGGCAACGATGCGTTCTACGTCGATGACAATGCCACGCTGACCACGCTCGATGGCGGCAGCGGTGCCGATAGGTTCCAGTTCGGCCAGGTGTTCGGCCAGGACCGCGTCGCGCCGCAAGTCGCCGCCGGCGATGAAGTCGGCACCATAGAAACCACGCTTGGTTTCCTGACGCGCGGCATCAGTTTTGCCACTACTGTGTTCGGTGGCGATGGCGACGACAGCTTCTCGGTCTACAGCAACAAGGCACCACTGAAATTGTTTGGCGAAGACGGCAATGACCAGTTCATCGTGCGCGCCTTTGCGATCAAGGACGGTGCCGGCAGCCTGTCGGTAGCCAACACCCTGGTCAGCGGCGGCAGCGGCGACGACCATGTCGAATACAACATCAACGCCCCGGTCAGCATCGACGGCGGCAGCGGCGTCGATTCGGTCGTCGTGCTTGGTACCGAACTGGCGGATAACTTTGTCATCACCGAACACGGCGTGCAGGGCGCAGGCCTCAATGTCGACTTCAGCAATACCGAAAAACTCGAAGTCGACGGACTCGAAGGCGATGACCATTTCTTTGTGCTGGGCACCTCCGCCGGCATGGTCACAACCCTCATCGGCGGGCTGGGCAATGACACCATCGACATCGGCGGCGACGTCACTGCCACCATCGTGGCCAGCGAAGTCGAAGGCGGCAGCGGCTTTGTCAACCACGCGCTGAGCAGCAGCGACCCGGCCTATAACGGTATCTATGCCGACGGCATCAAGCTCAACGTGGCAGGACAAAGCGCCGGCACCATCGGCATCAGCCAGCAAAACAAAGGCGACCTGCAACTGGTCGAAAACGGCCTGAACGGCAGTGACACCGAGTGGTATTCCATCGGCATGAACGTGCCGCCACCGGTCACCGGCACGCTGGCTTACCTGACCGTCTCGGCCACGCAGGCCAGCAGCAAGGACCGCGCAATCGGTGGCGCCAGCATCGAAGTCTCTGTCGATGGCATCACCTACACGCAAGCACTGGTGCTGACCTTTGATTCCAGCGCCGGCAGCGGCGCGAACGCCTGGGGCCGCCAGCAAAAGATTTATGTGCGCGCCGTCGG
>AEPR01000740.1 GCA_000195205.2 Oxalobacteraceae bacterium IMCC9480
GCTCAGGACGAACGGTGTTTTGGGGACGCGGCAGACAAAGGCGGGATTGCGGTTGTCGCTGCCGTTGCCACCTGACTTCCGGCTGAAGTTGCGCGCCAACATAAACGCAACCCGCCAAGGTATCCGGACGACGCTGTTGCATAATGCAAGCTGACATCGCTTCTAGCCACTTCATGGAATCTCCCGTTTTACCTCCCCTGCCACGTCCTTTGCTGCCCGCCCGCATCGCCCTGCCCATTCTGTTCATCCTGCTCGGTGCCGTCTTTGCCACCTGGGCGGCGCGCATCCCGGCACTGCGCGATGCGCTGCAGCTCGGTGCCGCCGAGCTCGGGCTGGTGCTGTTGTGCAGCGGTGTCGGCGCGGTGCTGTCGTTTCCGCTGGCGGCCTGGCTGCTGGCGCGACATGGCGCGCGCCATGCCGCGCTCTGGTCCGGACTGGCCTTGCTGATGCTCGTGCCGTGCCTGGCGCTGGCACCGCGGATGGGCTGGCTGATGCTGGCGATGTTCGGCATGGGCTCGGCGGCCAGCTGTTTTGATGTCGCGGTCAATGCGATCGGGGCCGAAGTTGAACGCGTCGCCGGCCGCTCCATCATGTCGATGCTGCATGCGTGGTTCTGCCTGGGCACCTTTAGCGGTGCCTTGCTGGGTAGCGCGATGGCGGGCTTGCACGTCACGCCGCTGTGGCATTTCTGCCTGTTGTCCGCCGGCTTCCTGCTGCCGCTGTGGCTGAGCTATCAGGCGCTGCCTGCGGACCGGATTGTCCCGGGCGCAGTCCGCCAGCAATTTGCCTTGCCGCACGGCGCGCTGGTGGCGCTCGGCATGATCGCCTTTTGTGGCGCAATGATCGAAGGCTCGATCGGTGACTGGAGCGGCATTTACCTGACCGATCAACTCGGTGTCGCCCCCGGCGTGGCGCCGCTCGGCTACGCGGTATTTTCCGGCATGATGCTGCTGGCACGACTGGTCGGCGACCGCCTCAAGGATCGTCATAGCGCCCGTCCGGTGCTGGTCATCGGGGCCAGCATCGCCACCGTCGGCGTGCTGCTGGTGATCACTGCATCGCACACTGGCGTGGCCTTCGCCGGCTTTGCACTGATCGGCGGCGGGGTGGCAGCGGTCTTCCCGTTCATCTTCAGCGCTGCCGGCAGGGAAGGCCCGACCGCGCTGGCAGCCGTTGCCACGATGGGCTACAGCGGTGGCCTGATCGGTCCGCCCATCATCGGCTTTCTGGCCCACGGGCTGGGCCTGCAAGTGGCACTCGGCTTTATCGGCGTACTGACGCTGATAGTCGCACTGGCAGCTGGCAAGGCCAGCTTGCTCAAATGAGGATGACGCCATGACCCAACTGAGTTCCGGACAGATCGTCCGGTTCCGCGACGACGGCTACCTGGTCTTGCGCCAGCGCGTGTCGGCGGCCGACTGCGCCGCGCTGCGCGCGGTAGTCAGCGACGACCTGCAAATTGCCGCTGCGCCGGTCGAATACGAAGCCGATGTCGGCTATGCCGGCGCACCCGCCACGCGCGATGCGCCGGGCGGCCGTACGGTACGCCGACTGCGCGGTGCCTGGCAACGCCATCCGCTATTGCAGCAATGGGCGGCCGATCCGGCACTGGTGGCGATGCTCGGACAATTGTTCGGCCAGCCGGTGGTGCTCAATCTGGCCCATCACAATTGCGTGATGACCAAGCATCCCGACTTGGGCACCGCGACCGGCTGGCATCGCGATATCCGTTACTGGTCATTCACCGATGCCAACCTGATCACGGTCTGGCTGGCGCTGGGCCGCGAGGATGCCGGCAACGGCGGCCTGCAAGTGCTGCCTGGCTCGCACCGCTGGCAGATCGCCCCGGACCAGCTCGATGCGCTCGACTTCCTGCGCCCCGACCTGGCGCGCAACCAGGCGCTAATGGCGCAAGGGGTGACGTTGTCGCTGGCTGAAGGCGACGTGCTGCTGTTTCATAGCAGCCTGTTCCATGCGGCAGGTACCAACCGGTCGGGCGAGCGCAAGTTCTCGGTCGCGTTTGCCTATCGCGGTGCCGACAATCTGCCGCTGGCCGGTTCGCGTTCGGCGGCTGCCGGCGAAGTCGCGCTCGGTTGACACACACAGCGACCGCACAAAAAAAAGCCCCCGACAAATTGTCAGGGGCGGAAAACCGCACCAGGAAGGCGCGGGCAGGGAATCGTGGCCAACTTGCCGGCTTAGCGGGGCAAGTCGTAGCCTAATGTGGAGGTGCTGTAGTACTCGTCGACCGAGGCGCGCCAGGTCTGATCGGCCATGTCCGGCCAATGGTCAGGGTCAAATCCGGGTGCGTTCTCCAGCTTTTCGCGATCGGCGTCCAGCAAAAAACGCTTGTTGACGGTGTCGAGCATCAAGGCGCTCCACGGCACCGCAAACAGCTTTTCACCTATCCCGAGAAATCCGCCGAACGACAGCACGGCATAGACCACATTGCCCGAGCGCATGTCGATCATGATTTCCTTGACGTCGCCCAGACTTTCGTCCTGACGGTTGTAGACGTCCTCACCCAGCAAGGTGTCGGCACCCATCAGTTCGGGACCGGGGCCTTCGCCCGGACTCGTGTCGTGCATGCCCGGCGGATCGCGTTCCAGGTTGCTCATTGCATCTCCTTGTAACCCTCAGGATGAGCCTGGAGCATAGGAGACACCGCGCGCCGGGTCTGTTCGACAGCACACACAGGGAATCAGGTTGGAAGCCGCGGTCCGGCGGGCACTCAGGTGCAGCTCACCGGCCGGGCTGGCGGATGTCGCGCTCAGGCGCATCGAAGTAATACGTCATGCGCTTGCGCGGACTGAGATACGCATGGACTTCGCGCGACAGCTGCGACGGCTTCAGGCTGGCCGCCACCGAGAGTGCGGTCTCGTGCTGCAGGTCGAGGATGGTGGCTTCGTCTTTCGGCACCGCCGGATCGTAAATCAGCACCCAGGGTCGCAATGGCTGCGCCGAATTGACCGACACCACCATGCCCAGCGTGCCGTCGGACAGCCGCACCACTGTCCCCGGCGGATAAATACCCATGCAACGGATGAACAGGTTCAGCGGCGCAATGTCGAACTGCCCGCGCTGCTGCGTGAACAATTGCGACAGCGCTTCATGCGGGCTGAGCGAATCAGCCGGATTGTGCTGGTTGCACAGGTTGTCGTATTCGTTGACGATCGCCACCAGACGCGCCAGCGGCGAAATCTGCGCCCCCTTCAGGCGCGCCGGATAACCGCTGCCATCGACATGCTCATGATGCTGGCGCAGCACATCCATGGCCTTCGCCGACAACCCCAACCGCACGCCGATCGGCTCGCCATAGGCGCAGTGCTGCTCGATCAGATTGCGTTCGGCGCGGTTGTAGGGCTCGGTCTTTTGCAGCACGCGGTCCGGGATATCGGTCTTGCCGATGTCATGAAAAATGCAGCCGATGCCGAGCTGGCGGATGTCTTCGGCCGGCAAGCCGACTTCGCGTGCCAGCAACATCGCCAGCACCGACACATTTAGCGCATGGAAGTACAGGTCTTCGCCGACGGTCTTGTCGTTCATCAGGTGGATCGCGATGTCCTTGTGCGACAGGATAGACGACAGCATCTGGCCGACCAGCAGCTCGGCACCGGCACGCGCTTCCAGCGGCCGCGAAAAAAGCTTGCTGCTGATGTCCTTGAGCGAACCGGCTGCGCGCACGAACTGGGTTTCGCAGGCGGCGGTTTCGGCGCGCTGCTGCAGGATGCGGGTGCGCCGCGCGGCGCGTTCGGCCGCCTGCAAAATCTGCTCCGGGCTGGGCGGCGGCGGCACCGGAGCCACCACCGCCACCGGCACGACTTTTTGCGGCAGCGGCGTCACATCCGAACGGGACGGATCGATACGGATTTTTTTCAGGCCCAGCTTGCCGATGGCCTTGATCTGGTCGGCATTCTTGATCTTGAAACTACTGAGCGGAAAATCATGGTCCAGCCAGCCAAGGTCAAGGCAGACATACACACCGACCCGGAGCTGGTCGGCACCGATATAACTCTTGTCATCCTGCGCGTCATCCATCGACGTGTCCCCGGTCTCAAGCCGCGACGGGCAATAGCGCCACGGTGCGCTGCTCCAGCCACGCCTTTGCGACGCCGCTGACATGCGGTAACAGCCGCTCGCGCACCGTCGCGTGATACGCATTAAGCCAGGCCAGTTCGTCCGGACGCAGCAACGTTAGGTCAAGACATCGGCTGTCAATCGGGCACAAGGTCAGGACTTCAAAACGCAGGTATTCGCCGAATTCAGTGATCGTTGCCGGCACGTTGAGCACCAGGTTTTCGACCCGCACGCCCCACTTGCCGGGCCGGTAAATGCCCGGCTCGATCGAGGTGATCATGCCCGGCTCCATCGCCGTGTGCGGCTCGGGCATGGCCGACGCCGCGATGACTTGCGGGCCTTCGTGGACGTTCATGAAGTAACCGACGCCGTGGCCGGTGCCATGGCCGTAATCGATGCCGGCCGACCAGATCGGTGCCCGCGCGATCGCGTCCAGCATCGGCGAGCGGGTGCCGCGCGGGAACTGCGTGCTGCTCAGCGCAATCACGCCGCGCAGCACCAGCGTCACATCGCGCCGCTGCGCCGCCGACGGCTGACCGACCGGCACCATGCGGGTAATGTCGGTGGTGCCACCCAGATACTGGCCACCGGAATCGATCAACAGCAAGCCATCGCCTTCGATGACCGCATGGGCGGACGGCGTCGCGTGATAGTGCGGCATCGCGCCATTGGCATTGAAGCCGGCAATGGTGCCAAAGCTCGGGCAGACAAAGCCCGGACGGCGCGCACGCGCTGCAGTGATCTGTGTGTCGATGGTCAGTTCGGTCACCACCTCATTACCCAGCGCCTGATCCAGCCAGCCAAAAAATTCGCACAGCGCCGCGCCATCCTGCTCCATCGCGTCGCGCACATGCGCGGCTTCGGCCGTGCTCTTGCGCGACTTGGCAAAGGTAGTCGGATTGATCGCCTCGACCACACGTAGCGTATCCGGTACGGCACGCCGCAAGCCCAGCGTGACGCGACGCGGATCGAGCAGCATGACTGCATCGGCTGGCAGCGCGGCCAGCGCCGCCGCTGCATCCGCGTACTGGGCGAGGTGCACACCATCGGCCGCCAGCGCCGCAATCACCCCGGCCGGCACCTTGCCATCGGCAACAAAAATCGTCGCCTGCTGCAAGCCCACCAACGCATGCGCCACAAAGATCGGGTTGTAATTGACATCGGCACCGCGCAGGTTGAACAGGTAACCGATGTCGTCTAGCGTCGACAGCAAATGCCAGTCGGCACCGGCGGCCTGCATCGCCAGCCGCAACTGCGCCAGCTTGTCGGCACGCGACATCGTCGCGTAGGGCGGCAGGTGTTCGTAGACGGCTTGTGCCGGCAATGCCGGCCGGCCGGTCCAGACTTGCTCGAACAGGTCGAGGTCGGTGCGCAAGGTCGCGCCACGCGCCTGCAATGCCTGCTCCAGCAAACGCGCCCCCGCCAGCCCGAGCACCGCGCCATCCACACCGGCCACCTGCCCCGGCTGCAGCGTTTGCGCCAGCCAGTCGATATGTTGCAGGCTATTGCCCGCCGGGATTTTCATCA
>AEPR01000739.1 GCA_000195205.2 Oxalobacteraceae bacterium IMCC9480
TTCGATGAAACCGGTTCGCAATGGCTGAAAGAAGTCATGAACACCAAGTCGACCGTGACCCGCGCTGAAGTAAATAACGAGGTCATCATGGCACGTCAGCAAGGCACGCTTGCAATCAGCAACGTGACCTACCCGGCCACCGTCAAGTCGACCGCCGCTCCACGTAGCCGCGCTGCCGTCCACGCAGAAGCCATCAAGTCGGTACAGAACGGCCCGATCTCGGATCTTTACATCGGCGGCTGATCGCCCGGTGGCGTGAGCCGGTTCACTGAAAAACACCCTGACGTCCAGCGAC
>AEPR01000738.1 GCA_000195205.2 Oxalobacteraceae bacterium IMCC9480
CGCGTGGGCACGATACACCTGTGCCCACCCTACGATATTGGCAGCAGTTTGTGCTCCAACCGTTAAGTCAGCCAGTCGTCAGGATCGGTTCCACCGTGCTCGATGAGCAATTTGAGTATTGGTGCCGAGTGGATATGTTGCGCAAGCAGCACCGGAGTTTGACCCGGTACATTCATTGTGTTGGGGTCGGCACCGAGTTTAAGCAGCGCTTTTGCTGCCTCTACGTGCGCGTTCCGGACAGCCGTGTGCAAGGCGGTGTTATCAAGGAAGTATTTGGCGTTGACGTCGATGTCACCCTCCTGCACCAGAAAACGTATCGCCTCGACATGGCCATTTTCTGCGGCGGCCAGCATTGGCGAGGCGGTCAGGCGATCTCTCGGATCGGACACATGCATCGCTAACTGTGCGGCATGCCAGCCGCGTAACACCGGCATATTGTTGCTTGCTGCGGCGAAGTACGCCAAGTTGCGCCCTTGGGCATCCCTGCTTTGTGCAAAACACCCGTTGGCAATCAGCGCGACAGCCGCACGGCGACCATCCTCATCGTCCCTTTCCCAGGTCTTTTGCAGCAAGCTGATGGCGGGCAGCCCCCGCCGGTTGATGCTTGCACCTAGCCTGACCAGCGAGGTAATCCGCTGTTGCAGCGACACCGGATTGTCGATCCGCGATGAGGCGTCAAGGCCATGCAGGCAGGTCGCCTGCAGCAGGGTATGGCCGTCACGATCGGCTTCATTCACATTGAGCAAGCCGTGCCGGATCAAGGTTTCGAGCGCCCCGAACGTCGCCGGATTGCCGAGGATGCACGCGGTTGCCAGGGACGGCATGCGCTGTGCTGCTGATGGCGCTTGATGATCAGGATTATTGAACTGCCGTAGCGCATCGCGTATTTCCGTGCGCTCGTCGACTGAAAAATTCAGCTTGTTGCCGGCGCTCAGGAAACCTCTCGCGACCAGTTGATCGTTCAAGGTGTGATTGCACAATTGCCGCCAGTATTGGCGGG
>AEPR01000737.1 GCA_000195205.2 Oxalobacteraceae bacterium IMCC9480
CCGCATCCCGACAAGGATAGCAAGGTTTTGATCTTGAGGGCGTGGATTCGAGTATTTGGCCGAATTCAATTCCGTCTGCGACCAGCACTGAGCGCGCATTGTCCGGAAATCAGCGTCAGGCTTGAGCGCGCAAGGCGGATCGCTCGGATGTCATCTGTGAAATCAGATCCCGCAGCTTTTCCGTCGCCCGTGCCGCGTCGTGGGGCAATGAGGTGAAAACGACCTTCTTCCCGTGATCGAGGCTCCACGGACTGTATTGCTCTGCTGGTGCAACGGTTGGTCGAGACGGGTCATCAGGGTATGCAAGTAGGCACCA
>AEPR01000736.1 GCA_000195205.2 Oxalobacteraceae bacterium IMCC9480
AACAACAGCCGGGCGAGTCTCCCTGGCAGATCAGTCGCAGCGGCCGATAGGACTGCATGCAGTGCTCGCGGAGCGCAGCGCAGCGGAGCGCAGCGCGTCACAAGCTAGTGGCAGCCAGCCGTCCGGCACCAATCTAGCAACATCAATAGCGCGCCAACAAGACTAGTGTTCACGGCGCAACCCGGCGCGAGCGTCACGGCCTACGGTCCGTCGTCGTTTCGTCAGCGTCAATAGCGCGCTATCAGGCCGCATCTTTCGCCACCGGCAGCGCCTTCAGGTGACACAAAATTCCAGCACCGACGTCCGGTATTTCATGTGCAACAGATCTGCCGCCCGCGCGACCCGTTCGCACGGGCGCGGCAGGCGCACCGCAAGGATGTCGCCGATGGCCCGTTGGTCATTATCACGATGCAGTCCGACAGCAGCACCGCTTCATCAACATCGTGCGTGACCATCACCATGGTCGACCCGGTGGTGGTGGCGATCTTTAATAATTCATCTGCAGATGCGATGCTTGATGCCGCCGGAAACCTCATTCGTGCGCTTGTGTTCGGAGCGCAGTCGACGCACCCATCAGCGCTCCGTAGTCCGTTCCCGGGATCAGAGTAATTTTCGCGATACCCCTGCAAAAAAAACTCCGACCCCGGGAACTCGCGCTTGTCGCTCGCTACAGCCGGTAACACCAGCTTTTGCCAAGCATGCGGCAGCAGGTCGCCGTCAACGTTGACCTGCTCAATCAACTGGCGCTGGGGCAGGCTGCGCACGAAGAAAGGTTGGCACTGCACGACGCTGCGGTGGCGAGAAATGGGTGATGTGCAGGATGGGGTGAAAGCGTGCCACCAAGCGTTCGTCCCGGAGCGTGTCGACGAGAGCTTGTCGAAGGCGCGGCGGGCTGTGCGCCTTCGACAGGCTCAGG
>AEPR01000735.1 GCA_000195205.2 Oxalobacteraceae bacterium IMCC9480
ACTGATACCGCACCGCTGGCACCAGCACCGACGACGGCCCTGGCGGGACTCATCGGTGTGACGGCCACCGGCGCGGTGGTCCCCGCATTGGAATTCACGCCGGCACCGACGGAGAGCGATTGGGCGCCCGCGAAACTGGCAACGACGAAGATGGCTGAGCCGAACAGAACTTGAGTTGATTTCATCATGATGGGATCCTTGATCGAGGCATGCAGGCTGGACGATGGTCCGTCCGGACGAATGACCTAGTGAAATGCATTCCACCTTGTTGCGGTCATGGCTTGTTGATGTCTTCACCTTAGCAGAGGGTGTTCGTCAGACCTCTTTCACCATTTTTTATTACATCTTCGCGGGACTACCGGAACCGGCTCAGAGCGTGCGCGGTTTCTGCAGCAACTCTTTCAGCATCGCCATCCGGTCCTTCGGCGTAATGATTTCCGCTTCGGTCGGTACTGCCTCGCCTTCGTCGAGTTTCATTTCCGGAATGAAGCGCGACATTTCGCAATTGACGCTTTCACGTGCGCGCTTGCGGCGCTTGCACCAGCTGACGTGCAGCGTGCGCTGCGCGCGGGTGATGCCGACGTACATCAGGCGGCGCTCTTCTTGGATACGCGCGCCCAGCGTCTCGAAAGGCGCATCGGGATCGCCCTTGTGCGGCAAGATGCCCTCCTCGACACCGATCAGAAATACATGCGGAAATTCCAGCCCCTTGGACGCGTGCAGCGTCGACATGCGCACCGCGTCGGGCTCTTCGTCTTTGCCTTCGAGCATGGTCATCAGCGCGACCATCTGGGTCAGTTCGAGCAGGCTTTTTTCGGGTGCTTCGCCGTCCTTGCCACCGGTGCATTTTTCTTTCAGCCAGCCGGTGAAGTCGACCACGTTTTCCCATTTGCTCTGGGCCTGGCGGTCATCGAAATTGTCGTACAGGTAGTACTCGTAATTGATCGCCTTCATCATGTCGTCGAGGACCTCGGCGGCGTCCTCGCCACTGCCGTCGGCGCGCTCTTCAAGCTGTTTGATGAAGTTGCCGAATTCGCGCAGCGGCTTGATCTGGCGCTCCGGCAGTTTCGCCTCAAGCCCGCCCTTGAAGACCGCTTCGAACAGCGAGCATTGCCATTGACCGGCGAAGGTGCCCAGTACTTCGAGCGTCGACTGGCCGACACCGCGCTTGGGCGTGGTCACTGCGCGGATGAAGGCCGGGTCGTCGGAGCCGTTGGCGATCAGGCGCAGGTAGCTGATGATGTCCTTGATCTCGGCGCGGTCGAAATAGCTCTGGCCGCCCGACATCGTGTATGGAATGCGTTCGCGCCGCAGGGCTTTTTCGAGGACGCGGGCCTGGTGATTGCCGCGATACAGGATCGCGTAATCCGAGAAATTCGCGCGTCGCTCGAAGCGGTGCGCCGACAGCATGATGGCGACCTGATCGGCTTCGATTTCATCGTCTTCCATCGCCATCACCTTGACCGGATCGCCGAGGCCGTGTTCGGACCAGAGCGACTTGTCAAACAGCTTCGGGTTATTCGAAATGACGGCATTGGCGGCGCTGAGGATGCGCGTGCTGGAGCGGTAATTCTGTTCGAGCTTGATGACCTTCAGGTCCGGAAAATCGACCTGCAAGGTCTTCAGGTTTTCGATGGTCGCACCGCGCCAGGCGTAGATGGCCTGGTCGTCGTCGCCCACCGCCGTGAAGAGCGGCTTCTTGCCGATGCCGGTGACCATCAGCTTGACCAGCTCGTACTGGCAGGTATTGGTGTCCTGGTACTCGTCGACCAGCAGATAGCGCAGACGCCGCTGCCACTTGTCGCGCACTGCTTCATTGCTGCGAAACAGTTCGACCGGCAGCCGGATCAGGTCATCAAAATCGACTGCCTGGTACGCCGACAGCGTCGCGACGTAGCTGCGGTAGATGCGCGCGGCATCGGCTTCCTCGTCGTCGATGGCTTGCTTGATGGCGGTATCGGGATCGGTCAGGCTGTTCTTCCATAGCGACATCGCGCCCTGAATGCGGCGGATCAATTGCTTGTCGGTGGTGATCGCCAAGTCCTGCACCAGCGAAAAACAATCGTCGCTATCCATGATCGAAAAGCGGTCCTTCAAGCCGAGCTGGCGCGCTTCCTGGCGCAGGATTTTGACGCCCAATGAATGGAAGGTGCTGACCGTGAGCTGCTTGGCCTGGCGCGGTTGCTTGAGCAATTTGGCGATGCGCTCCTGCATTTCCAGCGCGGCCTTGTTGGTGAAGGTCAGCGCAGCGATGTGCTTGGGTTCATAGCCGCGATCCTCGATCAGGTGGGCGATCTTTTGCGTGATCACGCGGGTCTTGCCGGAGCCGGCACCGGCCAGTACCAGGCAAGGGCCATCGAGGTAATGGACCGCTTCGCTTTGCGGAGCGTTCAGGCCGAACGAAGGGGTCGAGGACATGGAGGCAGACGGTGAGGAGGCGAGCGGCATTGTACCGCCGCCGGCCGGCTCTCCTGCCGCTTACTTCAGCCGCTGGCCATCGGCATCGCGTAACTCGGCCGGCCCCAGTTTGAGCTGGTCCAACTGCGGCCCGATACTGGCCTTGTCGCCAACGCCGATAACGATCATTTTCCCGGGTTGCAGATACCTGGCAGCGACCGCTTGTGCCTGCTTCGCGCTGACGGCAGCGTAGCGTTCGGGCAGCCCGACGTAGTAATCCGCACCCAGGTCGTAGACAAAAATATTCGCCAGCGACGCACCGATGGCCTGGTTGTTTTCAAAGCGTCCTGGCAGCGACAGGATCTGCGAATTGCGCGCATTGGCCAGCTCGGCCGCGCCCATCGGCTTGCGGATCATGCCGCGCACTTCCTTGAAAATTTCGGCAACCGCCGGTCCCGTCACATCGGTGCGGATACTGCCCGCCACCGAAAATGGACCTGGCCCGCGGTGATACGCGAAGCCGGATTTGGTGCCGTAGGTGTAGCCTTTTTCTTCGCGCAAATTGCTGTTGATGCGGCTGGTGAACAAGCCGCCGAGTGCGGCGTTCATGACCTGCAATGCTTCGAAGTCTGGCGTCTTGCGATCCGGGCCGAGGGTCGCGACGCGCAGTGCGGTTTGCGGCGCGCCGGGTTTATCGACCAGGATCAGTTTTGCGGTGGTGGGCTGCACCGGGCCGAGTGTGGCCGGCTCACTGGCGGCTCCTTGCCAGTCGCCGAAACGGGCTTCGGCCAGTGCTTTCAAATCGGCGCGCGTGATGTCGCCGGAGACCACCAGCGCAGCATTCGCAGGGACGTAATGCTGTTTCCAGAAGCGTTCCAGATCAATGCGACGCGTCGCCTTGACGGCCGCTTCGGTCCCGAGTTCGACGCTGCCGTAGGGATGATCGTCGCCATACAGCGCAGCCAGTTCGACACGGGCAGCAACGGCTGGTGCATTCTCGCGCTCCTGGCTGAGTGCACCGAGCCGGCTGCTGCGGCTACGTTCGATTTCTTCTGCTGGAAACGCGGGGTGCTGGACCATGTCGGCCAGCACATCGAGCGACTGGCTGAAATTGGCCTTGAGCGACATCACCGATGCAATCGACGCATCGGCCG
>AEPR01000734.1 GCA_000195205.2 Oxalobacteraceae bacterium IMCC9480
GCGATAGTATTTCTTGACGTGCTCGGTCAAACGATAACCGGTGCCCTCAGGCTCGGCGGGCGTCACGACCGTTGATGTGATCGCTTGCGGCGCCAACTTGACGGCCACACCTGCTGCCGCGACCAGTCCGAGTCCGGCGAAAAAGCTACGCCGTGCAATTTTGTTTTGTTCTGCCATGTTTATCTCCTGAGATATCGAACAACCAGTAGCGAGCCATATCGCCACTGCTGGCCTGACATTGAATGAAAGTGCCACTGCCATTTAATGCTACTGGGAAATATTTTACTATTTACCCCAAATAAAATCTTTGCTTATTCAGCCCATGTCGAAGGCTTGCATTTCGACCGCAAAATACGCTCTCGCCAAGCGCGACACCGGCAGGTAAAAATTCGCCGTCGGATGGGCTTCGAGTGCATTGCACAGGTCATCCACCCAGGCTTGCATATGGTCACTAAAAAATGTCTGCTGTGTCGCCAGATTCGCGTGCAACACATCGTCCGAGGCAATCAGGTAGCGCATCACTTCGCACAACGAAGCGATGTGGTCTTCACTCTCGACCACGCTGTGGACGCGTTCTATGCCGAGCATCGAGAGGTCGGTACGCAAGGCCGCCAACGGTTTTTCCATCAAAAATCCGGACAGGTAATACGAACCGTAGAGCATGACTTCGGGTTTACCGACGCCAAGGAAGAGGGACTCGTATTCATCGCGTATTGCTTCGGCGTCGGCAATTTTGCAGGCGATTACCAGATCGGCCCAGGCGCGTTCGAGCACGCCTTCGCCTTCCGACTGCGCCGAACCTATCGTGTCGAGCAATGCCTGCGATGGCGGTGCGTAAAACAAGGTAGCGAGCAAGCCATACAAGTCGGCCCGTGCGGTTTCTTCGCCCTGGTCCTGGCGTTCGAATACCAGCGCATGCGTAGTCGTTGTCATCAGGATGGTCGCTTCAGGTTAGTGATCGAGGCTTCTTTGGGATTGGTCATCATGTCTATTACGCGGCAATCCGAACACATCTTGATGCGATCAAGATTGCCGGCAAAAGCACCATGCAGCGAGAGTTTGCCGAGCATGGTCTCGATCATCTGCGCGGTGCCGAATGGCTTGCTGCACCGGATGCAGTGGAATGGCGCTGCCTCATTGAGCACGCGGGATTGCTTTGCCACATCGGTCAGCAACAGGCGTGGGGTCAGCGTGATGGCGTTTTCAGGACAGGTCGTTTCGCACAATCCACATTGCACGCAGTTCTTTTCCACAAAACGCAATTGCGGCAGATCAGCGTTATCCATCAACGCGGACTCGGGACAGGCTCCGACACACGACATGCACAGCGTACAGGCTGATGTGTTGATATTGACGGTGCCGTACAGCGCACCGGCAGGCAACGCGATCTGCTCCGGCTTGAGAGGTGCGTGTTTCAGCAAATGCGCAATAACCAGATCGAGCGTGCCGCGCTTTTCAGCGGCCACAGCGAACAGGGCGCGCTGAACAGGAACCTGTGCAACTTCGATGCGCTGCAATGCACTGTCCAATGCGGCGGGGGCGACAGCGCGCAGTAACGATAGATGCGTCCCGCTGTAGCCCAGCCCTCCCAGTATTGTTTGGGCGATTTCCATCTGGTCTTCGAGGGCGGATATGTAATCCGGAGCCTCTTCTCCGCTGAGCAGGATCGCGACGTGGCTGGCACCGTAGGCAATCGCAGCCAACCAGAGATCGATACCCGTCGACGCCGTATGGTGCAAGGACAGCGGCAACACCCGGGCCGGTACGCCATGCAGCTTTCCACCAGACTTTGCGAGGCGGCCCAATTGCATGATCAGCGCAGCACCCTTGTCAACGCTATGCAGCAGTAATGCGGGCTGTTCGCCACCGGCCTTCGCAAAGGTCGTCAGCATCGTCTTGATGCGTTGCCCGGTATCCGGTGCGCGAGGGTAAGCGTAGGTCAATGCCCCTGAAGGGCAGACAGTCGTACAAGCACCACATCCGACACACAGGTTAGGAACGACCTTGACCAGGTTACCGTCGTGGCGAATAGCATCCGCCGAGCAGACGTCGATGCACGATGTGCAGCCGATCTGACCGTTGCGGCCGTGTGCACACAACTTGTCTTTGTAGACGAAGAATTTCGGCTTTTCGAATTCGCCGACCAACGCCACCAGCTTCAGCGCCGCGTCGGCCTGACGCAGCACATCATCGGCGGCAGCAAAATAGCCTTGCGGCGGCTGATGCATCGTCAACAACGGCGCATCGCACAAATCCAACACCAGATCGAAGTCACCGCTACGCTGCGTCGCAGTGCGGTTGAAATCGATCGCCCCGATCGAGCCGCAAGCCTTCACGCAATCACTGTGGGACGTACATTTATTCAGATCGATCTGATACATCAAGTCGATCGCTTGCTCTGGACAGGCGTCCACACAAGCGTTACATCGAGTGCATATCTCTAGATCGATCGGATTGGACTGTTGCCAGCGCGCAGTAAAGGCACCTAGCCAACCTGACAACTGAATCTGGTTACCGGAATAGGTCGGAAAAGTACGATCCTGCAACATGCCAGTTCCGCTATCGGTGAACAGCACACTGATATCCAGTTGCCCCCCAAATCTTTCTGCCCAGGGAAGTACCCGATTGCTTGGACCGACGATCAGCAG
>AEPR01000733.1 GCA_000195205.2 Oxalobacteraceae bacterium IMCC9480
GACGACCATCGTCGAAATTTCAAAAGGCAGAACCGAGCTTGACTTGCATGACGCAACCCAAGCGCGTCTGCTGCCCGCTCACTGAAGAAGCCCGGCATCCTCGGCATTATTGTCATTGGGCCGACGGTTCGGCGTTATGCTTGGCGACTACATGTAAAAATGGCAAGTCCCCTCACGCCGAGTTCCGGTGCCACCAAACGATGAAATTTGGAGAGCGATCAAGATGCAGCACGAACAGATGAACAGCGACTACAAGGAGGGCTCGATCACGCTCGGTAGCGCAGTCGCAATGGGTACCGGTGTGATGATCGGCTCAGGCATCTTCGCCCTGACA
>AEPR01000732.1 GCA_000195205.2 Oxalobacteraceae bacterium IMCC9480
ATGGTTTCGCAATAGTTTTCCGGACTTGTCGGTGCTCGACAGCGTGCTGCTGGCCGCCTTGTTTGGCGCGGCGCTGCAGCACTATCTGGAATTGCGGGCGCGGGCTTTTTCTCCGGCGCTGGGCGAGGCGCGCTTGCAGGCGCTGCAGGCGCGCATCCGGCCACACTTTTTGTTCAACAGTCTCAATGCGGTGCTGGCGCTGATCCGCAGTGAACCGCGCCGCGCCGAAACCGCACTCGAAGATCTGGCGGATCTGTTTCGGGTCCTAATGCGCGATGGCCGCGACATGACTTCGCTGGCCGATGAAATCCGCTTGTGCGAGCAGTATCTGTCGCTGGAAAAAATCCGCCTCGGCGAGCGTCTGCAAGTGCAGTGGGACACCAGCGCCATCCATGCCGACGTCTTGCAACAGGCGCAGATCCCGTCGCTGCTGTTGCAGCCGCTGTTCGAAAACGCCGTGCATTACGGTGTCGAGCAAAGCAGCGCGCCGGCACTGATCCGGGTCGAACTGCGCCGCGTGCGTGACAGCATCACGATGGTGATGAGCAATCCGTGGCATGGAGACAAACCGGTAGCACGCGGCAATCACATGGCGCTGGACAATATCCGTGGCCGCTTGCGCTTGCTCTACGACCTCGAATCGCAATTGAGCGCCGGTGTCGTCGGCAGCAATTTTGAAGTCCGGCTGTTAATCCCTTACAAGAAAGTCCCACGATGAGCCTGCCTCTGTTGCGTCTGTTTATTGTCGATGATGAAGCGCCGGCCCGTGCCCGCTTGCGCGATGTACTGTCCGATATCGCGCTGCAGTGTCCATGCGAGGTGGTCGGCGAAGCGGCCGATGCGCAGTCGGCGCTGGACCGGATGGCTGCACTGGCACCGGCACAATTTCCCGACATCGTGCTGCTCGATGTGCAGATGCCCGGTATGTCCGGCATTGCACTGGCGGCCTTGCTGGGCACGCACCTGGCCACAGCGCCGGCGATCATTTTTATCAGCGCCTTTGATGACTTTGCGCTCAAGGCCTTCGAGGTCCGCGCGCTCGATTATTTACTCAAGCCGGTCCGCGCGGAACGCCTGGCCGAAGCGCTGCTGCGCGCCGCCGGCCTGCATCGTCATCAGCGGGAAGCGATCGCGGCGACCGCGCGCGAACTGCGTACGACGCGCCAGCATTTTCCGGTGCACGAGCGGGGCCGCTTGCTCCTGGTGCCGGTGACTGATGTGCTTTATCTGAAGGCGGAAACCAAGTACGTCACGCTGCGCACCGGTAGCCGTGAATACCTGATCGAAGAATCGCTGTTGTCGATCGAGGAAGAACTGGCGCAGGTCTTCGTGCGGGTACACCGCAATGCGCTGGTGGCACGCGCGGCGATCATCGGGGTCGAGCGGGCCCAGCTCGACTTGCCGGTGCCGGGGGAGGACGGTGCCGGGCGCAGCCTTGATACCTGGCAAGTCATCTTGTCCGGTACCAGCCAGCGCCTGCCGATTTCACGCCGGCAGTGGGCCACGATCAAGGCGCTGGGGCAGTAGCTTGTGAAGCGGAGCGTTCCCGACCTCGCCGGGTGAGCATCAGAGCTGGTTATGCAAGCGGTTTGACAAGATGCCCTGATATTCGCTGGTGCTGCCGCCGACGACCAGGTCGTCGCCGACGATGTCAAAGAAACGGATGGTCTTGCTGTGCGCGCTGCCACGCACCTTGACGACCGACATCACGCGCTTGAATTCACCGGCGATTTCGACGTAACGCTGCATCACGATGGCATCGGCCAGGAAGGCATTGCCATAGGAACTGAAGCGCAGGAAATCGTAATGGTCCTCCAGCTCGGCCGTCATCAGCACCGTCACGCCCATGCCGGTCAGCACCGCAACCATCCGGTACAGCGCCTCGCGGAAATCTTCGCGGAAGACCGAAGCCAGTGCCAGTTCAAATCCCGACAGCGAATCGATGACCACCCGTTTGGCGTGCATGCGCGTGATCATGGTGACCAGGTCATGCAGGATTTCATCGATCGACAGGTCCAGCGTACGGGTATTGATGTAGCCGACTTCACCGCGTTCGACCATCAGGTTGAGCTGATGGCTGAGCAACTGGTTCGGACTTTTTTCGAAAGCGGCCACGACGCCGGGCTCGCCATTGCGGATGCCTTCGGCGAGGAATTGCGTGGCCAGGACGGTCTTGCCGGAACCGGACGGCCCCACCAACAGGCACGAGTAACCGGCCGGCAGGCCGCCACCCATCATCTGGTCCAGTTCGGGAACGCCGGTTGACAGGCGCTTGTCTCCGGTGATCACGATGTCGTTAGGGTTATTGGATTGGACCATCGCGCGGGGGAAGACTTCGACGCCATCATCGTTGATCCGGAAGGTGTGGACACCGGGACTCTGGGCCTGGCCACGCATCTTGACGACCTGGATCTTGCGGATCATGGCGTCACGGTGCACCAGCTGGGACACCCACACGATGCCATCGGCGACCGTGAAGACCGAGCTTGATTCGGCTTCAGGCGCGAGGTACTCGCCGATCAGGAAGGTGGTCGCTTGCCAGCTGGTCATCTGCATGCCCAGTTGCTGGACAAAATGCTGCAGGCCGAACGCGCCGGCTTCCGTTGTCTTGGCTGATTGCACCACCGACCGGAACGAGTCGACGAACACGAGGCTGGGCGAAAACTTCTGGACCTCTTCATCAATGCGCGCCAGCACCCTGTCGAAATCACCGCCGAGCAGGTCGGCGGCCAGATTGACGAACTTGATCGAGTGATTGATCTTGTCGATGTCGAAAAACGGGAATTGCTGCTGGTACCGCAGCATCTTCAGTGGTGGTTCGCCCAGCACGGTAAAAAATAGCGCGCGCCGGTCCGGGTTGGCCAGTGAAAACATGATCTGATGCGCCAGCGTTGTCTTGCCGCTGCCGGGTGTACCGGCGAGCAGGTTGAACGAGAATTCGGGCAGGCCGCCGCCGAGCAGGTCGTCGAGTCCGGGTACGCCCGTTGGAAGGCGCCTGATAGTGACTTTGTTATTCATTCTTGCAGTTCCTTGCCAGCTGCATCGAGTGCGTCGACACCCCATGCAGAACCTAAAATTCGGGTCATTAAAAGATCGCCTATGAGCAGCGAGATGATATCTACCAGCGTCGTCAGCAGCAGAATACTTGCTGCACTGGCGACATCAAATTCGTAATTCGCGAGGCTGTGTTGCAATCCGGTGAAGCGTTTTTCTGTCGGTTGTGCCGGGTTACCTTCCACTATCCACGGGTAGGTGGCTCTGGTCAGTAACACACTGCGAACATACAGGGACTGAAAGCCGTTTTCACCGATAAGCGAAATTAGTTCGGTCGCGAGTCGTTCCCATAAGTGAACGGTAACCTCGAGGAACTCGTCGGGCCGTTGTAAGACGGCGCGCCGGATCATCTGGTGTCGTTCAACGTTGATTGTTGCCATAGAGTTAAGGCCTGAGTGCGGTGCAACAAAATAAATAGGGGGCCAGCATGTGGCCCGGATAACCGGGGTGGCAAATGCCGGTCCGGACGGAGTTGCAAATCATGGTCATGGTCGTCGAGCCATGCTAGTGGCGATCAGGTCAAGCAAGACATCGATCGATGCGGGTTTGGCCAAAAAATGATCAAACCCTGCGTCGATCGCGCGGCGCCGGTCCTGCGACTGGTTGTAGCCGCTCAGGGCAATACAGGAGGGCATCCGGGTAAGCGATTGGCGCAAGGTCGCGATGATTTCGTAGCCATCCATGGTCGGTAATCCGATGTCACAAATAATGATGTCGTACGGTTGAGCGCGTGCCATCAACATGCCGGCGTGACCGTCGAACGCCGAGTCAACCGTATAGCCTTCCACCGTCAGCAGGCTGGTGAGTGTGTCGTTGGCGTCGGCATTGTCCTCGATCAGCAGGATGCGGCCGTGGCCGGGGGCGATGATGAAAGGAGCGATGACGTGGTCGACCTGCGCGGTCTTGGTACAGGTTGGAAGAATCACGGTGAATTCGCTGCCGTGGCCGAGACCGGCGCTATAGACGCTGGCACTGCCGTCGTGCATGCCGACGATGGAGCGCACCAGTGACAGGCCAATACCGAGGCCGCCCTGGGCCCGGTCCAGCGTGTTCGGTCCTTGCTTGAAGAGGTCGAAAATGAAGGGCTGGAATTCGGCCGCAATACCGACACCGCTATCCTTGACGACGATCTTCACGGCATCGGTCTGGCGGCTGATGGTGATCTGGATGGCGGCGTCATTGGCCGAAAATTTGGCAGCGTTAATGAGCAAGTTGGAAAACACTTGCGCCAGCCGGACCGTATCGCCATCGAGCATGATGGGCTCCGGCGGGATCTCGAGCTGCAAGTGCTGGTTGCGCGAGCCCAGCACTGGCTGGCTGGTTTCGACGGCGCTCTCGATGATCTCCGACAGGGCGACCGGATGCCGCTGCAGGGTGATTTTTCCGCTGTTGATCCGGGAGGCATCCAGTAAGTCCTCGACCAGTCGTTTCAGGTGGCGGGTTTGCCGGTCGATGATCCCGTGCAGCTTGGGCAGCATCGGATGGGCCGTCAGCAACTTGCCGATCAGCGCATTGGCCATCACGATCGGTGCCAGCGGATTGCGCAATTCATG
>AEPR01000731.1 GCA_000195205.2 Oxalobacteraceae bacterium IMCC9480
AAAAAAAAACCCACTGCCGAAGCAATGGGTTTTTTAATGAAAGGCTTGGTGCCCACGGAGGGACTCGAACCCCCACATCCGAAGACACATGGACCTGAACCATGCGCGTCTACCAATTCCGCCACGTGGGCCTTCCAAAGAAACCGAAGTATAAAGGAAAACCCTTCCCTGTCAAATAGCGTTTCATGCCGGTCTGCAAATAACCGGTGTGATAGGTTAAACTCGCGCAGTCCGTTACACTACGCGGGCGCGCCGTTTCGCGAAGTTGCTGTTGCAGAGCCTGCCGAGTCCGAAGCAAGTCGACCATCATGGCCGCACGCTGATCAACTCGCCGCGAACGCGCCAAGATGTTTTCCGGTTTTTCCGAATTCTTACCAATAACAACTAACTGACCCACATTTGAGCCAATACACCATTCCCAGCCGCGAGGAAATTCTCGGCACCCTGCGCACGTCAACCGACGCGCTCAACGCAGAGGCAATCGCCGCTGCACTCAACGTCCACGGCGACGAATTCGAAGTCCTGATGCGCCGCCTGAACGCGATGGAGCGCGATGGCCAGATCAAGCCCGACGACGAAGGCCTTTATCACCTTTCCAGTAGCACCGGTTTCATCGATGGTCGCGTCAGCAGCCATCGCGAGGGCTTCGGCTTCCTGGTGCCGGATGATGGCGGCGACGACCTGTTCCTGTCCGAAAAAGAAATGCAGAAAGTCTTGCATGGCGACCGCGTCAAGGCCCGCATCATCGGCACCGACCGTCGTGGTCGCCCGGAAGGCACCATCGTCGAAGTCGTGTCACGCGCCAATACCCATGTCATCGGTCGCTTGCTTAATGAAAACGGTGTCTGGCTGGTCGCCCCTGAAGACCAGCGCATCGGTCAGGATATTGCCTTGTCCGGGTCCCCGGGCCACGCCAAGACCGGCCAGGTCGTCAGTGTCTAACTGACCGAACAGCCATCGCGCTTCAAACAACCGGTCGGCCGTATCGTCGAAGTGCTCGGCGAGATCGATGATCCCGGCATGGAAATCGAAATTGCCGTGCGCAAGTTCGGCGTGCCGCATATTTTTTCCGATGCTGCGCAAAAAGCCGCCGCCAAATTGCCTAGCGAAGTGCGCGACAGCGACCTGGCCGATCGCGTCGATTTGCGCGACGTGCCGCTGGTGACCATCGATGGTGCGGATGCACGCGATTTTGATGATGCGGTGTATTGCGAGCCGATCAAGATTGGCCGCGCTGATGGTTTCCGCCTGATCGTGGCGATTGCCGACGTGAGTCATTACGTCAAGCCGAACGAGCCGCTCGATGTCGATGCGCTCGAGCGCAGCACCTCGGTGTATTTTCCGCGTCGGGTGATCCCGATGCTGCCGGAAAAACTCTCGAATGGCTTGTGTTCGCTGAACCCGGGTGTCGACCGCCTGACGCTGGTGTGCGATGCGGTGATTACCGCCAAGGGCGAGATCAAGGCCTACCAGTTCTATCCGGCCGTGATCCATTCGGCAGCGCGACTGACCTACGACGAAGTCGCGGTTATCCTCGCCAATACCAAGGGCACGGATGCGGCCAAGCGTCCGGCACTGGTGCCGCATTTGCTGAACCTGCATGCGGTCTATCACGCCTTGCTGAAAGCGCGCCATCTGCGCGGTGCAATCGATTTCGAGACCACCGAAACCTATATCGTTTCCAACGCCAACGGCAAGATCGAATCGATACTGCCGCGTACCCGCAACGATGCACACAAGCTGATCGAAGAGTGCATGCTGGCGGCCAATGTCTGCGCCGCCGATATCCTCGAGCGCCACAAGCAACCCAGCCTGTACCGCATCCATGCGACACCGACCAAGGAAAAGCTCAATCAGGTCCGCACCTTCCTCAAGCAGGTCGGTTTGAACCTCGGTGGTGGCGACAAGCCATCGGCGTCCGACTATGCCGAGCTGATGCCGAAGATCAAGGCGCGGCCCGATGCGACGCTATTGCAAACGATGCTGTTGCGCTCGATGCAGCAAGCGGTCTACAGCCCGGAAAACATCGGTCACTTCGGCCTGTCGTACGAAGCCTATGCCCATTTCACCAGCCCGATCCGGCGCTATCCCGATCTGCTGACACACCGTGCGATCAAGGCGATTCTGCTCGGCAAGCGCTATGACCCGAAGGGCATCGACACCACCGTGCTCAATACGACAGTCTCGAACGCAGCGCGCAAGCAAGCCGTCAAGGACAAGGCCGATGGCAAGCAAAAGAACGCCGCCGACCTGACTATCTGGGATGCGCTGGGTGTGCATTGTTCGGCTAACGAGCGGCGTGCTGATGAAGCCTCGCGCGATGTCGAAGCCTGGCTCAAGTGCTACTTCATCCGCGACAAGCTCGGCGAAGAATTCACCGGCACCATTTGCGGTGTCGCGACCTTCGGTATTTTTGTGCAGCTCGATTCGCTGTTCATCGAAGGTCTGGTGCATGTCACCGACCTGGGTGCCGATTACTTCCAGTTCGACGAAGCGCGGCATGAGTTGCGCGGCGAGCGCAGCGGCATGCGCTACCAGCTGACCGACCGGGTCACGGTACAGGTCGCACGCGTCGATCTCGATGCGCGCAAGATCGACCTGAAACTGGTGACCGAGCCGGGTATCAAGACCGTGCTCAAGAACGAAGCGCGTCGCGCCGACGAAGAACATCAGGAACGCGATCCATCCGGTCGCCGCAATTCCTCCACCTCACCATCAGACCGTTCGGGTGCGCCAAAAGCCTATCCGAAAGCAGGCAAGAAGAAACGATAAGAACCATGAGTAAAATGATATTTGGCTTCCATGCCGTCACAGCGCGCTTGCGCCACGAAGCGTCGACCGTCGAAGAAATCTACGTCGACACGGCGCGCCACGACCAGCGCATGAAAGACATGCTCAAGGCCGCCGCCGCCGTCAAAGTACGCGTCATTCAGGCCGACGACCAGCGCCTGTCGAACATGGTTGGCACACGCCGCCATCAGGGCGTGGTGGCCAAGGCCGGGGAAGTCTCGCTGGCCCGCAACCTCGATGAATTGCTCGATGCAATCGATGGACCGCCGCTGTTGCTGGTCCTCGATGGCATCACCGATCCGCATAACCTCGGCGCCTGTCTGCGCGTTGCCGACGGAGCCGGTGCGCATGCCGTGATTGCGCCGAAGGACCGTGCCGTTGGCCTCAATGCGACTGCCGCCAAGGTCGCCAGCGGTGCCGCCGAAAGCGTACCGTACATCACCGTCACCAATCTGGCGCGCACCTTGCGCGACCTGAAAGATCGCGGCATCTGGCTCATCGGTACTACTGAAGACGCCGAGCAAACTCTGTATCAGGGTGACTTCACCGGACCGACCGCGCTGATCATGGGCTCGGAAGGCGAGGGCATGCGTCGCCTGACCACCGAGACCTGCGACTTCCTCGTGCACATCCCGATGTTCGGTGCGGTCGAAAGTCTGAACGTGTCGGTCGCCTCGGGCGTGTGCCTGTTCGAAGCGCGTCGCCAGCGCCTGGTCAAGGGATAGTCACTCCGGCACGGGTGCGCTCACCCGTGCGGTTCGGCCACGATCACCCGAAGCTGCTGGAGCGGTTACCATAGTCGTCCTTTTCAACAGCACAAGCCATCCATGTTCAACCGCCTCCGTGAAGACATCGCCAGCATCATCGATCGTGACCCTGCCGCGCGCAATGCGTGGGAGGTGCTGACCTGTTATCCGGGTCTGCACGCGATCATGCTGCATCGTGCTGCCGGCTGGTGCTGGTCGCACGGCCTCAAGTGGTTTGGTCGCTTCATCGCCTATCTGGCACGCATACTCACTGGCATTGAAATCCATCCCGGCGCATCGATAGGCCGGCGGGTATTCATCGACCACGGCTTCGGCGTTGTCATCGGCGAGACGGCCGACGTCGGTGACGATTGCACCATCTATCAAGGCGTGACGCTGGGTGGTACCTCGCTTAACAAAGGCACCAAGCGGCATCCGACCCTTGAGGCGGGCGTGATCATCGGCGCCGGTGCGCAAGTGCTGGGCGGCTTCACGGTCGGGGCCGGTGCCAAGGTCGGATCGAATGCAGTGGTGGTCAAGGAAGTGCCCGCCGGCGCGACCGCGGTTGGCAATCCGGCGCGCATCATCCTCAAGCAGATGCGCAGCCCGCAGGAAGACGCTGCAGCGCGCATGTTCGCCGCGTATGGCGTCTCGCCCAACGGCGACGATCCGCTTTCCAAGGCGCTGCACGGCCTGATCGATAATGCCGCCACGCAGGAACACCAGATCAGCAAGATTCTCGCCGCGCTCAAATGCGCAGGTATCGGCTGCGAAACCAT
>AEPR01000730.1 GCA_000195205.2 Oxalobacteraceae bacterium IMCC9480
GAACACCGAAGACACGCCGGCCATCGTCGAAGCCACTGCCTTCCGCAGCGGCATCGTGATTGCGCAAGTCAACGAGATCGTCGACGTGCTGCCGCGCATCGATATTCCGGCCGGCTGGGTCGACTTCGTGGTGCAGGCGCCGACGCCGTATTACATCGAGCCGCTATTCACCCGCGACCCGGCGCAGATTTCCGAAATCCAGGTCTTGATGGCGATGATGGCGATCAAGGGCATCTACGCCGAATATGGCGTGCAGCGCCTGAACCACGGAATCGGTTTCGACACGGCGGCGATCGAATTGCTGCTGCCCACCTACGCCGCATCGCTCGGCCTGAAGGGCAAAATCTGCCGGCACTGGGCGCTTAATCCGCATCCGGCGCTGATCCCTGCCATCGAGGCCGGCTTCGTCGAATCGGTCTATTCGTTCGGCTCCGAACTGGGCATGGAAGACTACATCCGCGCCCGCCCGGACGTGTTCTTCACGGGGGCGGATGGCTCGATGCGCAGCAACCGCGCACTGTGCCAGGCGGCCGGCCACTACGCCTGCGACATGTTCATCGGCTCGACCCTGCAGATCGATTTGCAAGGCAATTCATCGACTGCCACGCTGGGCCGGATCTCGGGTTTCGGTGGCGCGCCCAACATGGGTGCCGATGCACGCGGCCGTCGCCATGCCAGTCCGGCCTGGCTG
>AEPR01000729.1 GCA_000195205.2 Oxalobacteraceae bacterium IMCC9480
CCACACGCCGCTGCCAATACCCATCACCCCGCCGCGCATGCCTGCATACAATCCAATCAAGGCCACGGCGCCGGAGCGACACTCACATACTGCTCGCCACCGTCAGACGGCGTCGGACCCGCGTTGTAAGGCATCCCGGCATTCAAGCGCGCCCCCAGCAGCAAGGCGATTTCACGGCGCGACGCACTGAAATCCTCGGGCACCAGCGGCTGGTTTTTCTCAGGCCAATGCACTTTGGCCCACTCAATCAAGGCCTCGAAACGCTGGTTGAATTCATCGGCAAACTGCGCATTACGGCTTGGTTCGGACATGGTGGCATCCCCATTCATGAAGTCAGTAAAGCCTCCGATCCTAGCAGACGCCCGCGTGGTTCACGATGACTGCCGACAGATGCAGAGGAATCCATCGCTGCGGCATGATGCACTGCGCAATATTTTGCGCAAATCCATGACCAACACTCACAAAGCTGTCGTACCATGCGGGCATTCTGATAGTTGCCGATTAAAAATACGCGATCTGTCATGAGCAAGTTCTCTTAAACCCCCTCAGGAATCACCATGATCTGGCAGCAAATTTATGACCCCCTTGGCAGTCTTGCCTTGTCCACACTGGCTGCGGCTGTTCCGGTCGCAGTCTTACTGATCGCGCTGGCATACTTTCACATGCGGGCCCATCTGGCCGCTGGCCTGGCGCTACTGATCGGCATCGGTATCGCGGCAATGATCTTCGGCATGCCAGTCAGCATGGCCGGCAAGGCAGCCGCATTTGGTATTGCATCGGGCCTGTTCCCGATTGGCTGGATCGTTCTGAACATCATTTTTCTGCACCGCCTGACCACGCTGAACGGCTACTTCAAGGTGCTGCAGGAAAGCATAGGCGGCATCACCGAAGACCGTCGCCTGCAGTTGCTGCTGGTGGCGTTCTGCTTCGGCGCGTTCTTTGAAGGCGCTGCCGGATTCGGTACGCCAGTGGCCGTCACCGGTGCCATCCTGATCGGCCTGGGCTTCTCGCCGCTGGCTGCGTCCGGACTGGCGCTGATCGCCAATACGGCGCCAGTCGCCTACGGTGCACTGGGTGCGCCCGTGATCGCGCTGTCGGCCGTGACCGGACTCGATTTGCTGGATCTGTCGTCGATGATCGGCCGCCAACTGCCGTTTTTCTCGTTGCTGGTGCCGTTCTGGCTGATCTGGGCGTTTGCCGGTTTCAAGGGCATGCGCGAGATCTGGCCGGCCATCCTGGTCGCCGGTGCCGCCTTCGCGATTCCGCAATTCGTGGTCTCGAACTACCATGGTCCGTGGCTGGTCGACGTGATCGCCTCGATCGTCTCGATGGGTTCGCTGACGCTGTTCCTGAAAGTCTGGCAGCCAAAGACTATCTGGACCTCGACAAAACTGGGCAAGCGCAACGACACGTCGGCGCAGGATGTACCACCGCCGGAGCCGTTCATTCCCACCGGCGACGGCACCATCAGCACCGCCAAAGCCTGGATGCCATGGGCGATCCTGTCCGTGTTTGTGTTTGTCTGGGGCACCCCGGTATTCAAGAAAATGATCGATGCCGTGTGGTCGTTTAAGCTGGCCGTGCCCGGCCTCGACAAGATGATCATGAAGATGCCGCCGGTCGCCAAAGAGCCGTTCCTCGAAGCCGCCGTGTTCAACTTCAACGTGCTGTCGATGGCCGGTACCGGCATCCTGCTGTCGGCGCTGGTGGCTGGCCTGCTGATGGGTTACTCGGTACCGCGCATCCTGCGTGAGTACTGGGAAACCATCAAGACCGTCAAGTATTCGCTGCTGACCATTTGCGCGATGTTCGGTGTCGGTTACCTGACCAAGTATTCCGGACTCGATGCCACGCTCGGCCTGGCGTTTGCGCATACCGGCGTGTTCTATCCGTTATTTGGCACGATGCTCGGCTGGCTTGGCGTCGCGCTGACCGGTTCGGATACGGCCGCCAACGTGCTCTTCGGCAGCTTGCAGAAAACTACCGCCGAGCAGCTTGGCTTGCCTCCTGTCCTGATGGCCGCTGCCAACAGCGCCGGCGGCGTGATGGGCAAGATGATCGACGCCCAGTCCATCGTCGTCGCCTCGACCGCCACCAAATGGTATGGCCATGAAGGCGACATCCTGCGCTACGTGTTCTTCCATTCGATCGCACTGGCCCTGCTGGTGGGCGGTCTGATCACGTTGCAGGCTTACGTCTGGCCATTCACCAGCATGGTCGTTCACTAACGCTCCAGCACATACCGGCCGGGCGCCTTGCCCAGCGCGCCGGTATGACAGACGGGCGGCGCACGCCGTCCGCTCGATTGCTGCGCCAGCCAGTCTGACCAGGCCGGCCACCACGATCCCTGCTGCTGGGGATTGGCCGCCAACCACTCGTCGGGACTCACGTACGGTTTGTCCGGATGATGCTGCGCGATCCGGTAGTGCCGTCCCGGATGGCCGGGTTCGCTGACGATGCCGGCGTTGTGACCGCCGCTGGCAAGCAGGAAGCAGACATCGGTATCGGCCAGCAAGGCAATCTTGTAGACCGAGCGCCACGGCGCGACATGGTCGGTCTCGGTGCCGACCGCGCACATCGGCACGCGGATATCGGTCAGCGACACCACCGCACCGCCGACCCGGTAGCGTCCTTCGAACAAATCATTCCCCAGAAAAAAACTGCGCAGATACTCGCTATGCATCCGGTACGGCATGCGCGTGGTGTCGGCATTCCAGGCCATCATGTCGTTCATCGGTGCGCGCTGGCCCATCAGATAATTGTCGACCAGCGCAGACCAGACCAGATCATTCGAGCGCAGCAGCCGGAACGCCCCGGCCATCTGGCGGTTGTCGAGCGTGCCCTGCACCCACATCAGGTCATCCAGAAAATCGAGCTGGCTATCGTCGATGAACAGCTGCAGTTCGCCGGCTTCGGTGAAGTCGGTTTGCGCCGCCAGCAAGGTAACCGACTTGAGCAGCGTCGCATCGTGGCGCGCCAGCCAGGCCGCTGCGGTCGCCAGCAAAGTCCCACCCAGGCAATAGCCGGCTGCATGGATGGAGACATCCGGCATGATCGCGCGCACGGCCTGCAAGGCATCGATGACGCCGTGCTGCAGGTAATCGTCCATGCCGAGATCACGGTCGGCCGCGACCGGATTGTGCCAGGACACCATGAAGACAACATGGCCGCGTTCGAGCAGAAAGCGCACCAGCGAATTGTGTGGCGACAGGTCAAGAATGTAGTACTTCATGATCCAGGCCGGCACGATCAGCAGCGGTTCGGCGAACACGGACCCGGTCAGCGGCGTGTAGCGGATCAGTTCGATCAGGTGGTTGCGAAAGACCACTTCGCCGGGGGTCGTCGCGACTTCCTGCCCCGGTCGAAAATGCGCGGTTTCGGGCAGCGGCTGTCCGGCCAGTGCACGTTGCCAGTCCTGCCACAGCAACTGCTGACCACGCAGCAGGTTGGCACCGGACTCGTGCAAGGTGGCGTCCAGCACGACCGGATTGGCCAGCGGATTGTTCGACGGCGACACGACATCCAGACATTGCCGTGCTACGAAAGCCATGACCTGCTCATGATGGGCTGACATCCCGCCGATGCCGGTAGTCGCGTGATGCCACCATTGCTGCTGCAGCAGAAACCCTTGCGACAGCACATTGAAGGGCCAGCGTTGCCAGGCCGGATCATCGAAGCGATGGTCTTGCGGCAGCGGTTCGATGCAGCGCTGCGGGGCCTGACCTGCCGCCAGCGCCATCGCATGGCGGGCCAGTCGCGCTTGCTGCTGCCATGCCTTGCCCAACAATTGCCACTGCTTGCCCGGCGAGGTCGACAAGTGCAGCACCCAGTCGGCCGCCGCCAGACCCAGCGCTGCCGGTGATATTGCCGATGTCATGCGCCCCACCAGGCCATGCAGCATGCGGTCCAGACTGGTTGGCGCGGGATTCCAGGGTTCATCGTGCGGCGGCGGAAGCAGTGACGGCATCGTGTTCTTTCGGTAAGGCAGAGGCAGCAAACAACCTCGACGGCGTCAGCATAGGATGCCGTCCAGCCCGGCTGGCAATGCCACCGAGCACCGCTTGATGTGGATCAAGTAGCAACAAAACAAACTACGGATCGTCAAGACGTCCGTCGACTTGCCGGTCCTGCTGGCCTACACTGACCGGCAAACGTCCGTACCCCGGCATCCCGATTTGCCGCTTGCCCGCCCGGAGAAAACCTCTCTTTGCGAGACCGCACCCCCGTTACCAGGAGCTCTTCATGTCTTACAAGACCATCCTCATCCATCTCGACGAATCCCCCAATATCGATGCCCGCATCGATCTCGCAGCCCAACTAGCCATCTCCCACGAAGCCCATCTGATCGGACTTGCCACCACCGGTGTCTCGCACTACTTCTACGAATCGTTATCGACCGGCGCCGGCGATCCCGGTATTGGCCCCTATCTCGAGACGCTGCGCGAACAGGCACGTGGACGGCTTCAGCATTTCGAGGACAAGGTGCGCCGGCTCGGCGTCAGCTCCTACGAAAAACACCTGGCCGACGACGAAGCCGAAAGCTGCCTGGCGATGCGCGCGCGCTATTGCGATCTCGTCATCCTCGGCCAGTACGACCCCGAAGGCACCATCCCGTCGGTCTATGCCGACCTGCCCGAATACGTCACCCTCAACGGCGGCTGTCCGGTCCTCATCATCCCGTACGCCGGCTCCTATCCGCTGAAACCCGATCACATTCTGATTGCCTGGGATGGCGGTCAGGAAGCGGCCAAAGCGGTACGCAATGCACTGCCTTTCCTGCAAGCCGCGAAGTCCGTCGAAGTCGCCGTATTCAATGCCCAGCAGCGGCCCGACAACCACGGCGAAGAACCCGGTGCCGACATCGCGTTGTATCTGACACGGCATCACGTCAAGGCCAACGTGCGCCAGGAGCAGACCGAGATCCCGGTCGGCGAAGCCTTGCTCTCGCTCGCAGCTGACATCAATGCCGACCTGCTGGTGATGGGTTGCTACGGTCATTCCCGCTTCCGCGAAGTCCTGATGGGCGGCGTCAGCCGCACCATCCTCGATTCGATCACGCTACCGGTGCTGATGTCGCACTAAGCCACCACGGCAAAACCCGCCGCACCGAAGGGTGGGCGCAGCCTCACCGTGCCCACGC
>AEPR01000728.1 GCA_000195205.2 Oxalobacteraceae bacterium IMCC9480
CCCGACTTCCACCATGCCCGACGCCAGCCATTCATCGCCCACTTCTACCCGCAGCCACTGGCAGGCCCGCCTGTCGCTCGGCTTCGTCAACGATGCCGGCACCACGCGCCTGACCGGGCGCGAACATGTCGGCCCGTTGCGGGTGCAGAAGGCGCTCTATCCCGAACATCCGTCGGTCTGCCACGCCGTCATCGTCCATCCGCCGGGCGGCGTCGTCGGCGGTGATCAGCTCGATATCGCGGTGCGGGTCGGCTGCGATGCGGCGGTCTTCATCAGCACGCCCGGCGCGGCCAAGTGGTATCGCGCCAATGGCCATGTGTCGCGCCAGACGGTGCGTCTTGAAGTCGCCGCCGGTGCATCGCTGGAATGGCTGCCGCAGGAAACCATCTTCTTCAACAACGCCCACGTACGCCTCGACAGCGCCATCACGTTGCAGGGCGACGCGACTTATTTCGGCTGCGACATCCTGTGTTTTGGTCGCACCGCGTCCGGCGAAACCTTCAACGCGGGCACCATCACGCAGCACAGCACGATACTCCGCGACGGCAAGCTGATCTGGTTCGAGCAGGGTCGCATCGAGGGCACCGGCAGCGTCATGCACAGCCCGCTCGGACTGGCCGGCAGGACCGTCTGCGCGACGCTGCTGGTGGCCGGCAAATCGCTCACGCCAAGCGCATTGACGACACTGCGCGAAACACTCGGCCCGCAAGTCGGCATCACGCAAATGAAATCCATCCTCGTCGTGCGCCACCTGGGCAACTCCAGCGAAGTCGCGCGACGCCTGATGATGCAAGCCTGGCAGGCGCTACGCCCGCTGTTGCTGGCGCGCGAGGCCGTCGTGCCGCGCATCTGGAATACCTGAACTTTTACACTAGGCAAACCCATGGACCTGACTCCCCGAGAAAAAGACAAGCTGCTCATTTTTACCGCAGCACTGCTGGCCGAACGCCGCATGGCGCGCGGCGTAAAACTGAACTATCCGGAAGCCATCGCGCTCATCAGCGCGGCCATCATGGAAGGCGCGCGCGATGGCCGCACCGTGGCCGAACTGATGTCGGCCGGCACCCGCATCCTGACCCGTGCCGATGTGATGGAAGGCATCGCCGAGATGATCCCCGACATCCAGGTCGAAGCGACTTTCCCGGACGGCACCAAGCTCGTCACCGTCCACCAACCGATACCTTAGAGGCCGCCATGATTCCAGGTGAAATGCTGATCGAAGCGGGCGAGATCGCCCTCAATGTCGGGCGCCGCACCGCCACTGTGGTCATCGCCAACAGTGGCGACCGGCCGATCCAGGTCGGCTCGCACTTCCATTTTTTCGAGACCAATCCGGCGCTGCAATTTGATCGCGACGCGGCCTATGGCATGCGCCTCAATATCGCCGCCGGCACCGCCGTGCGTTTCGAGCCGGGTCAGCAACGCACGGTGGAACTGGTTGACCTGGCCGGCGCGCGCGCAGTCTATGGCTTCAATGCCAAAGTGATGGGAGCGCTGAAATGAGTTCGCCTTTGAGTTCAATGAGTCGCCAGGCTTATGCGGAAATGTTCGGCCCGACCACCGGCGACCGCGTCCGGCTGGCCGATACCGAATTGTTCATCGAGATCGAAAAGGACTTCGCGACCTACGGCGAAGAAGTCAAATTCGGCGGCGGCAAGGTGATTCGCGACGGCATGGGCCAGTCGCAGCGCAATCATGCTGACGTGATGGACACCGTCATCACCAACGCCGTCATCATCGACCACTGGGGCATCGTCAAGGCCGACATTGGCCTGAAGAACGGCCGCATCGCCGCCATCGGCAAGGCCGGCAATGCGGACATCCAGCCGAACGTCACGATGGCCATCGGTGGCGCGACCGAGATCATCGCCGGCGAAGGCATGATCGTCACTGCCGGCGGGGTCGATTCGCACATCCATTTCATTTGTCCGCAACAGATCGATGACGCGCTGATGTCGGGCGTGACGACGATGCTCGGTGGCGGCACCGGCCCGGCGGCCGGCACCTCGGCCACCACTTGCACGCCGGGTCCGTGGCACTTGCACGCGATGCTCTCAGCCGCCGATGCGTTCCCGATGAACCTCGGCTTTCTGGGCAAGGGCAATGTCAGCTTGCCGGTGCCATTGGAAGAGCAAGTGCGCGCTGGTGCGATCGGCTTAAAGCTGCATGAAGACTGGGGCACCACGCCCGCTGCGATCGACAATTGCCTGGCCGTGGCCGACCGCATGGATGTGCAGTTCGCGATCCATACCGACACCCTCAACGAAGCCGGCTTCCTCGAACACACGCTGGCCGCCTTCAAGGATCGCACCATCCATACCTTCCATACCGAAGGCGCCGGTGGCGGTCATGCACCGGACATTATCGCCGCGGTCGGGCAAGCGAATGTCCTTCCCTCATCCACCAATCCGACCCGGCCGTACACCGTCAACACGCTCGACGAACATCTCGACATGCTAATGGTCTGCCACCATCTCGATCCGGCCATTGCCGAAGACATCGCGTTCGCCGAATCCCGCATCCGGCGCGAGACCATCGCCGCCGAAGACATCCTGCATGACCTCGGCGCGATCAGCATGATGTCGTCGGATTCGCAGGCGATGGGGCGCGTCGGCGAAGTGATCTTGCGCACCTGGCAAAGCGCGCACAAGATGAAAATCCAGCGCGGCGCATTGAAGGAAGACAGCAGCCGCAACGACAATTTCCGGGTCAAGCGCTACATCGCCAAGTACACGATCAACCCGGCCATCACGCATGGCATCAGCCATCTGGTCGGCTCGATCGAGGTCGGCAAGCTGGCTGACCTGGTGTTGTGGAAGCCGGCGTTTTTCGGCGTCAAGCCATCAATGATTTTGAAGGGCGGCATGATTGCGGCGGCGCTGATGGGCGACCCGAATGCGTCGATCCCGACACCGCAACCGGTCCATTACCGCAAGATGTTTGGCGCGTATGGCGGCGGCCTGAAGACCTCGTTCACCTTCGTCTCGCAAGCGGCGATGGATGACGGTATTGGCGACAAGCTCAAACTGAACAAGACCCTCTTCGCAGTCAAGAACATGCGCCACCTGCGCAAGTCCGACATGATCCACAACGGTGCCACGCCGGTGATGGAAGTCGACTCCGAAACCTATGAAGTGCGTGCCGATGGCGAACTGCTGGTGTGCGAACCGGCCAAGGTCTTGCCGATGGCGCAGCGCTACTTTTTATTCTGAATCGACCCTACTGATGCTGACTCTTAATTCCCGTGTTGACCATGCCGACCAGATCGACGGCGAGCTGGTGCTGCCCTTCGAACTGCGTGAAAAAAGCCGCTTGCGTGCCACGCTCGCCAGTGGCGAAGTCGTCGCCGTCTTCACCGTGCGCGGCACCGTGCTGCGCGATGGCGATCTGCTGCGCGGCGACGATGGCCGCGTGGTCAGGATTACCGCTGCCGCCGAAGCAACGCACCGTGTCGATTGCCCGACTGCGCATGACTTGCTGCGCTGCGCTTTTCATCTCGGTAATCGCCACACGCAGGCGCAGGTCGGCGATGGCTTTTTGCGCATCCGTGCCGATCCGGTACTGAAGGAAATGCTGCAAGGACTGGGTGCGAACGTGACCGAAGAACTGGCACCGTTCGAGCCGGAATCGGGGGCGTACGGTGGCGGGCATTCGCATCGGGATGACGGCAATTTGCTGGCACCGGTTCCGCTGCGCCAGCGCATCCACCGGCCGGCGCAAGTGACCGACAAGGCGACAGAGTAGATGCACGCCACCGCCCTGCTGCACTTGCTGCAACTGGCCAGTCCATCGTTGCCGATCGGTGCGTACAGCTATTCGCAAGGGCTGGAAGCGGCGATGGAAAGCGGTCTCGTGACCGATGCCGCGAGTGCACGCGCATGGATTGTCGACACCTTGCATCAGGTCGTGGCGCGCTTCGAAGCACCGGTGCTGTGGCGCTTGCTGCAGGCGTTTTCTGCGCGTGATGAAATTGCCGTCGCGAGCTGGACCGAACAATTCATCGCCGCGCGCGACACCGCCGAGTTCCGTGCCGAGACGATCCAGATGGGCTATTCGCTGGGCAAGCTGATGACCGATTTGCAGATCGATGACGGTGGCTTGCTGGCGCTGTTGCAGGCGCAAGCGGAGATACCGCTGCCGACGGCGTATGCGTATGCGGCTGTTGCGTTGAACGTACCGGCGGATGCGGCGCTGCTCGGGATGCTGTTTTCGTGGGCCGAGAACCAGGTGCTGGTGTGCGTGAAGTCGGTGCCGCTCGGGCAGGTGGCGGGACAGCGTTTGCTGTTGTCGTTGCAGCCGGAGCTGGCGCTAGCGGCCGAGTCTGCCAGCACGCTTGCGGACGAGGACATGTCGAGCTGGTCGCCGGGCTTGTCCTTGCTATCGATGCGGCATGAGGTGCAATACAGCCGGTTGTATCGCTCGTGAGCTTTGACGCTGCGATCGTCGAACGTGTTTGCGCCGTGCCCGCCAAACCCGGTAGGGTGGGTATGGTCCTTTGTGCCCACGCGAGCGTACCGACCTGCCCGCCAATTCTCGACGCGCATCAGTGCATTCGCGTGGGCACGATACCCCCGT
>AEPR01000727.1 GCA_000195205.2 Oxalobacteraceae bacterium IMCC9480
CCTAAACCATCAACCGCCCACATCCAGATACCTCCTGCCACGCTGGCCGCACTAGCAAAACTGGGAGCGGACCTCGCCGTCGCACGCTTGCGCCGCAGGGAGTCGCTCGCCTCCTGGGCATCCCGGCTGGGCGTTTCAATTCCGACATTGATGCGGATGGAGGCAGGCGAAACCGGTGTCGGCGTCGGTATCTACGCCACTGCGCTGTGGCTGATCGGCCGGGATGGTGCGTTGGCTGACCTTGCGGCCCCTGAACATGATCGCGGCGCGCTTGATCTTGATGTCCAGCAGGCCGTCGACCTTGGCAAGGCCCGGGCGTTTTCTTCTGCTAGAACCAGTCAGCGTCGCAAGGAAAACAGAGCAAAAAAGGAGAGTCCGGATGAGTGATCCGTGCAAAGCCACGCGGCACGATGCATTGACGGTCTGGTTTCTTGCAGAGCCTCAGAAATTCAGGGCCGGAAACTACACAACAATTCCAGGGAAGCGCAGCTGACGCTGCAGGTCCGGGTCGAATCGCTGTTTATCGACGAAGGTTTCGGCAGTCACAACGTCGACACACCGCGCGACGCGATGGACACCCTCGATGGCTTGCAGGCGATGGGCCGCAAGGTCGGCGTGATCTCGCATGGGCAGGAGATGACGGAGCGGATTGCGACCAGGGTGCTCGTGGAGCGGGTGGCGGTGGAATGAGATGGACACAGCATAAAAGCTAACGGCGCTCGTCCGTATCGTAGGGTGGGCACGGCCTCTTCGTGCCCACGCGGTGCAGCTACCTGATCGCTTATCACTCCCCATCGCCAAGCCGGCGCGCTTTTGCCTGCGGCCG
>AEPR01000726.1 GCA_000195205.2 Oxalobacteraceae bacterium IMCC9480
TGCCAATTTGATTCACATCAAGGATTTTTAACTGCCCGACTCTTACTCTCCATTCCGTCAACGTTGTTATTTCGGGAGAGCATTTGTGGGAACTGAACTGAACTATAACTACAAGGTCGTCAAGCAGTTCACGATCGCCACGGTGGTGTGGGGAGTGATCGGCATGCTGGTCGGCGTGATCATCGCAGCGCAGCTGGCGTGGCCGGCGCTGAACTTCGATATCCCGTGGCTGACCTATGGCCGGCTGCGGCCGCTGCATACCAATGCAGTGATTTTTGCCTTCGGTATTTGCGGTCTGTTTGCCACTTCCTATTACGTAGTCCAGCGCACCTGTCAGGTCCGGCTTTTTTCGGATGGACTGGCGGCGTTCACGTTCTGGGGCTGGCAACTGGTGCTGATCTGCGCGACGATTTCGCTGCCGCTGGGCTTCACGCGCGGCAAGGAATACGCCGAACTCGAATGGCCGATCGCGCTGCTGATCACGGTGGTCTGGGTCGCGTATGCGGTGGTGTTCTTCGGCACGCTGGTCAAGCGCAAGGTCAAGCATATCTACGTCGCGAACTGGTTCTTCGGCGCTTTCATCCTGGCCGTCGCGATCCTGCATATCGTCAATGGCGCGAGCATGCCGGCCTCGTTCACCAAATCGTATTCCGCCTATTCGGGCGTGCAGGACGCGATGATCCAGTGGTGGTACGGCCATAACGCCGTCGGCTTCATCCTGACCGCCGGCTACCTCGGCATGGTCTATTACTTCATTCCCAAACAGGCAGAACGTCCGGTGTATTCGTATCGCCTGTCGATCGTCCACTTCTGGGCGCTGATCTTTACCTACATGTGGGCCGGTCCGCATCACCTGCATTACACCGCCTTGCCGGACTGGACCCAATCGCTGGCCGTGGTGTTCTCGCTGATCCTGCTGGCACCGTCGTGGGGCGGGATGATCAACGGCATCATGACCTTGTCCGGTGCCTGGCACAAACTGCGTTCGGACCCGATCCTGAAGTTCATGATCGTGTCGCTGTCGTTCTACGGCATGTCGACCTTCGAAGGTCCGATGATGTCGATCAAGACCATCAATTCGCTGTCGCACTACACCGACTGGACGATTGCGCATGTCCACTCCGGTGCGCTGGGCTGGGTCGGCTTTATTACGATGGGCTCGATCTATTACCTGATTCCGCGCCTGTCCGGCAAGAACGCCATGTGGAGTCCGCGCCTGGTCGACACCCACTTCTGGGTCGCCACCATCGGCGTCGTTCTGTACATCTCGTCGATGTGGATTGCCGGCGTGATGCAGGGCCTGATGTGGCGCGCCGTCAATGCCGACGGCACCCTGACCTACAGTTTTGTTGAAGGCGTCAAGGCCACCTATCCGTACTACGTGATCCGCGTCAGCGGCGGCCTGCTGTACTTCTCGGGGATGGTGATGATGGCGTTCAACACCTTCATGACGATGCGCGACGGCACGGCCGTCGAGGCGCGCATTCCTTCCCTTTTACCTAGCCAAGCCTGATCAGGAGTCATCAATGAAATTTTCCCATGCGTGGATTGAAAAGAATCCGTGGTTACTGATCGCGCTGGTGCTGGTTGTCATCAGCATCGGTGGCCTGGTTGAAATCGTGCCGCTGTTTTTCCAGAGCTCGACCACCGAGCCGATCACCGGCCTGAAACCGTACTCGGCCTTGCGGCTGTCGGGGCGCGACATTTACGTGCGCGAAGGCTGCTACAACTGCCACTCGCAAATGATCCGGCCGCTGCGTGCCGAGACCGAACGCTATGGCCATTATTCGGTGGCCGGCGAGTTCGTCTACGACCGTCCGTTTCAGTGGGGATCGAAACGTACCGGTCCGGATCTGGCCCGTGTCGGCGCGCGCTACAGCGATGACTGGCACGCGATCCATCTGAACAACCCGCGCGATCTGGTGCCGGAATCGAACATGCCCGGTTACCCGTGGCTGGCCACGACCAAGCTGGTGCCGGGCGACGTCACCGCCAAGATGCGTGCCTTGCAGCGCCTCGGCACGCCGTACACCGAACAGGAAGTCAAGGACGGTCCCGGCACGCTGGAAGGCAAGACCGAACAGGACGCCCTGATCGCCTACCTGCAAGGGTTGGGCACATTGATCAAGACAAGGAACTGAGATGGCCATCGCCTTTATTTTTAATGACCTCAGCAGTGTCATGACCGTGGTCAGCCTGACCACTTTTGTCGGCATTGTCTGGTGGACCTTTGTACACAATCGCAGCGCCGATTTCGACGAAGCCGCCCACCTGCCGTTTGCCGATGACGCCGACGGCGGTCCACCACCTTCGACGGAGAACAAGCATGGCTGACTTTACCAGCGGTTTCTGGAACATCTTCATTACCGTGCTGACCCTGCTGGGCGTGTTCGGTTGCGGCATCCTGCTGTGGGCGCAGTCGCGCCAGCAGATTGTCGTCAAGCCCGGTGCGGACGGCGAGATCGGCACCACCGGCCATGTCTGGGATGAAAACCTGACCGAGCTGAACACGCCGATGCCACGCTGGTGGATGTGGCTGTTCTACATCACGATCGTCTTCGGACTGGTCTACCTGTACCTGTATCCGGGATTGGGTTCCTACCCCGGCAAGCTCGGCTGGACCTCCACCGGCCAGTACACCGAAGAGCTGAAAAAAGCCGACGCCGAATACGGCCCGCTGTTCGACGGTTACCTGAAAAAAGACCTGAAGGTGGTCGCCGCCGATCCGCAAGCGCATGCGATTGGCGAACGCCTGTTCCTGACGTATTGCTCGCAATGTCACGGCTCGGATGCCCACGGTAGCAAGGGCTTTCCGAACCTGACCGATAAAGACTGGCTGTATGGCGGCGATCCCGAGACCATCAAGACCACGCTGCTGCATGGCCGTAACGGCATCATGCCGCCCATGGGTGCTGCGCTGGGTTCGGACGCGGATGTCGCGAATGTCGCGCAGTACGTGCTGAGCCTGTCGGACGCGCCATCGGATCCGATCAAGCGCGTGCTGGGCCAGTCGAAATTCGCGGTCTGCGCTGCCTGCCATGGTGCCGATGCAAAAGGCAACCAGGCGCTCGGTTCACCGAACCTGACCGACAAGATCTGGCTGTACGGCGGCAGCGCCGACACCATCATGGAAA
>AEPR01000725.1 GCA_000195205.2 Oxalobacteraceae bacterium IMCC9480
CACAAGAAAATACCTGCGCACCGCATCGGCACGGGCCTGCGACAAGGCCTGATTGATCCCTTCCGGACCGATCTGGTCGGTGTAGCCGAGCACATTGATCGCGCTAACACCGGCGTCGCGGGCATAGGCCACCAGCACATCGAGGCTGGCCATGCCGGCTGCAGACAAGTTGCTGCTGCCGAAGGCAAACAGCACGTCGGCCGGCAAGGTCGTGCGCGCCGCTACCGGACAATCACGCACCGGACAATGTCCATCGATGCAATCGCTGCCACCGCCGCTGCCGGTACCCGTCCCTGGCGTGACGCTGGTGCAGCCGGTGGCCGGACAATCCGCTGCGGGTGCCGGGTTGGCCGGGGGATCGACCGGTCGGCCGTTATTGCCGGCACCAGGCAGCAAAACCGGGTCCTGCTCGTACGCGTCGGATTGCATCTGCAGCGTGATCTGGCTGACCATCGGGATGCGGCCGGCGGCGATCAGCTGCGTTGCAAACGTATCGGTGCCGGGATCCTGCGCGGCCAGATACGCGGCATAGAGCGAGCGCACCAGCGGGATGCTTGGCGCGTAGCCGTGCGTGATCTGCAGCTTGATGAGGTTGGCATCCTGGATGCTCTGGCCGGAAGTCGTGCCGATGGCCGCACCCTTGAAGGCCTGGCCGCTGTGGGGAATGACGCGCTTGCCGTTCGGATTGGTGCTGGCGAGGCGGTCGTCGTGCCAGTCGGCGAAGCTCTCGCGGGTGGGATTTTGCAGCGTGATGCGGACATTGGCGTCGACGTCGCCGTTGGCTTTGACGAGCGCCGCAGCAAGCTGGTCGGCGCTGGTGCCGCCGCCGTACATCGGCACCAGGGCCTTCGCGTAGGCATCACGGACAGCCCTCAGATCGGCATGCTGCACGCTGCCGGCACGCGCCGCCATGAAGGCCGCATGGTGCATCTGGTTGCGGGCGAAATACACCATGCCGTATTGCAGGATGGCCAGACCAAGCAAGGTGATCAGCGGCCCGATCACGGTGAACTCGATCATCGACAGGCCACGTTGGCGGAAGGCGGAATAAAAAGGAAAGGGCATGACAGGCGACGCACTCGACGGATGGACAGGAAGCTCCATTTGCCATGCCATCCGGCGGCTGCGCAATGACTTCCGGCGACCTTAGTCCTGGCCACCATTCGTGCTGATCGCCTGGTGCAAAAACCGTAGCAAGATGTTGTGCGGCCGCCCCGTCAGCGCTAAGGTTGCCCGTCAGGATCGTAGGGTGGGCACAGGGTCATCG
>AEPR01000724.1 GCA_000195205.2 Oxalobacteraceae bacterium IMCC9480
CCGTTCACCCTGAGCCTGTCGAAGGGCGCTTGCCGAACCAAGCCCGCCAACCCAACGCACCGCCAACACCCACTACACCCCCCGACGGTGCAATCCCCGCCCGTTTTCCTTGCTTCCCACGCCCCTTTCCGTGCATTTTCCATCCGCCCGATTTTATGTATACGGCGTTGTATACATTGAAAAAAAATGCCGCTATAGTCGATCGCACACTTGAACCCGGGACACAACGGGTCGGGTCAACCAGCCATTCCCCTGCCCCGCCAGCTGCCCGAAACGGCGCAGCCGGAACGACCACCTGAGAGGATCACGCATGCGCACGCCCTTCCCCCGACTCCTGCTGGCAACGCTGCTGGCCGGCACCAGCTGGTCTGCCAGCGCGACGACGATCAATATTTCGCTCGACAATGATCCCGGCAAACTCGATCCAACCCAGTCGTCGATGATCGCCGAACGGATGGTCTATCAGAGCATCTTCGACAAGCTGCTCGACCTCAACGAACAGGGCGCGATCGTGCCGATGTTGGCCGAACGCTGGACCGTTTCGGACGACCAGAAAACCTATACGCTGTTCCTGCGCAAGGACGTCAAGTTCCAGGATGGCACGCCGTTCAATGCCAAAGCCGTCGAATTCAACCTGCTGCGCGGTCAGGAAAAATCCTCGCTACGCCGCAATGACCTCAAGACCATCCGCCAGATTACCGTCGTCGATGACGCCACCGTGCGGATCGAGCTGAGCACGCCGTTCGCGCCTTTCCTGTCTATCCTGACCGACCGCGCCGGCATGATGTCGTCGCCGGAAGCCGTCAAAAAATACGGCGATGACTACGTCAATAATCCGGTCGGCACCGGCCCGTTCATCTACAAAGGCCGCTTGAAAGGCGCGTCGCTGACGCTGGATAAAAATCCGAATTACTGGCAAGCCGGTTTGCCGAAAGCCGACCAGGTCGTCTACAAAATCATGAGCGACGTCAATGTCGCCTTCAACAACCTGCGCAGCGGCCAGGTCGATATCACCAACCGCTTTCCGTACAAGGAACTGAGTAACCCGATGGCCAGCGCCAAGTACCTGGTGATCAACAAGCCATCGCTGGGCTTTCGCGGCTTTTACTTCAACACCACGCGACCACCGTTCGATCGCAAGGAAGTCCGTCAGGCCATCGACCTGCTGATCAACCGCGAGGCCATCGCCAAGGTGGTCTACAACGGTGCCGTGGCAGTCGGCCATTCGCCTTTCAGCAAGGCCCATTTTGCCAACGATGCGACGGACATCCCGCCCAAGCCTGACCTCGCCAAAGCCAAGGCCCTGCTTAAAAGCGCCGGCAAGGAAGCCGGTTTCAGCTTCCGCCTGACGCTGCCGACCACCCCCGAAGAATTACAGGTCGGGCAAATGATCCAGGGCATGCTGCGTCCTGCCGGCATCACCGTGTCGCTGGAAAAAGCCGAGCTGGCCGCGCAGATCGAAGCCGGCAAGGCCGGCACTTTCGATGCGGTCATGATCGGCTGGAGCGGCCGGCCCGATCCGGACCAGAACATCTACGATTTCACGGTCAGCAATGGCTCGCTGAATTACTCGCACCTCGCCAATCCGGAACTCGATGCGGTGCTGCTGCAAGCCCGCGTCGAGGGCAATGAGGCCAAGCGCAAAGTCCTGTATGCGCAAGTCATGCAAATCCTCGTCAACGAGGTGCCCTACGTCTACCTGAACCATGACAACGTGCTGTTCGGCGTCTCGAAAGCGGTCACCGGTTTTCGCTTCGTGCCCGATGGCGTGATCAGAACCGCGACGCTGGACAAATAAGCGCCCGATGCCGAATCTGCTCAAGCGCATCCTGCTGGTGATACCGACCCTGCTGCTGGTGAGCATGGTGATTTTTTCACTGCTGGCGATCCTGCCGGCCGCCCCGTCACCGCCATCCTCGGCCTCGAAGCCACGCCCGAGGCGGCGCTGGCGATGCGCTTGCGGCTCGGCCTCGATGATCCGCTGGTGGTGCAATACGGCCGCTGGCTGTGGGCAGTCCTGCATGGCGACCTCGGTCGCTCGTTCATTGATAACACGCCGGTCATCGACAGCCTGCTGCAACGCCTACCGGTGACGATGGAGCTGGCTTTCGGCAGCTTCGTGGTGGCGCTGCTGATCGCGCTGCCGACCGGCATCCTCGCGGCGGCGCGGCCGAACGGCATCGCCAACAGTGTCAGCACCTTCATTGCGCTGTTCGGCATGTCGGTCCCGCATTTCTGGCTGGGCATGATGTTCATCGTGCTGTTCGCGGTCAACCTGGGCTGGTTGCCGGCGTCCGGCTATGTGCCGTTTTCGGTCGACTGGCGCGGCAACCTGCTGGCGATGATCATGCCGATGGTCGCCACCGGCCTGCGTGAATCGGCCATCCTGATGCGGATGATCCGCAGCAGTCTGCTCGAAGTGCTCAATGAAGATTACATCCGCACCGCGTTCTCGAAAGGCCTGAAGGACTGGCAAGTCGTGCTCGGTCACGGCCTGCGCAACGCGATGATTCCGGTCGTGACAGCCAGCGGGCTGATGGTCTCGGGCATGCTGGGCGGACTGGTCATCACCGAAAGTATTTTCGGGATTCCGGGCATGGGCAAGATGATTGTCGACGCGATTTTCCAGCGCGATTACGTGCTGGTCCAGGCCGGCGTACTGGCTGCCGCGCTGATGGTGGTGATGGTCAATCTGGCCGTCGATTTGCTCTACAGCGTGATCGATCCGCGCATCGCCAAATGAGGAAGCCCGCATGACGTCTCCGCTCCCCGCACTCGCCTTGCCACAAGCGATCCGCTACGCCGGCTTGCGCCGCTTTGCCCGCAACCGCATGGCCGTGGTCGGTGCCTTGATCATCGTGCTGCTGATCCTTGTCGCCATTGCCGCACCGCTGCTGGCACCGTTCCATCCCGTGTTCGATCAGGATTACGGCAACATCCTCGGCGACCCCGGCCGGCTGCACTGGATGGGCACCGATGATCTGGGCCGCGATATTTTTTCACGCATGGTGTTCGGCGCGCGCATCTCGCTGCAGGCCGCACTGATCGCGGTCGGCCTGGCGTTTGCGGTCGGCGTGCCGATCGGTATCGCCACCGGTTACTACCGTGGTTTCTGGGATGACTGGGTCGTGATGCGTCTGGTCGATGCGCTGCAGGCCTTCCCGTCGCTGATCCTCGCGCTGGCCATTTCGGCGGCACTGGGCGGCGGGTTCTACAACGCGATGGTGGCGGTTGGTATCGGCTTCACACCGGCCTTCGTGCGACTGGCGCGTGGCCAGGCCATGACGATCCGCAACCTCGATTACGTTATGGCGGCGCGCTCGGTCGGTGCCGGCGATCTGCGTATCATGTGGCGCTACGTGCTGCCCAATGCGATGGCTCCGCTGGTGATCCAGGCCTCGTTTGCGATGGGCTCGGCCATCATCGCCGAAGCGGGCTTGTCGTATCTCGGCCTCGGTGCCAAACCCGAAGATCCGAGCTGGGGCTCGATGCTGCATATCGCCCAGGGCTACCTCAATACCAATCCGACGCTGGTGCTGTGGCCGGGCATCGCGATCTTTGTGGTGGTGCTCGGCTTTAACCTGCTGGGCGATGGCATCCGCGAAGTATTCGATCCGAAACTGAACCGATGACCATGACCACCTCTCCCCTGCTCGAAGTGCGCGACCTGAAAGTCGAGTTCCTGCGCAACGGCAAACCGGTTGCGCCGGTCGACAGCGTGTCGTTCACGCTGCACGCCAACCAGACCCTCGGCCTGCTCGGCGAATCCGGTTGCGGCAAGAGCGTCACGGCGCTATCCATCCTGCGGCTGTTTCCGATGGCCAGCAAAGCCAGACTGAGCGGCAGCGTGCGCTTTCGCGGACAAGACCTGCTGCAGGCCGACGAAGCCAGCTTGCGGGCCTTGCGCGGCAAGGACATCGCGATGATTTTCCAGGA
>AEPR01000723.1 GCA_000195205.2 Oxalobacteraceae bacterium IMCC9480
CAATAACCAACGGGCATTGCACCGAATGCACCGGAAACCATTGCCAACACCACCGGCGCATCAAACCCGCTCGATAATCAACGCAATCCCCTGCCCGACCCCGATGCACATCGTGCACAGCGCATACCGCCCCTGCGTCTGATGCAACTGATTGATCGCCGTCGTGACCAACCGCGCACCGGACGCACCGAGCGGATGGCCAAGCGCGATCGCACCACCATTAGGATTGACGCGCGGATCGTCATCCTGCAAGCCGAGGTCACGCATGACCGCCAATCCCTGCGCGGCAAAAGCTTCATTCAATTCGATCACGTCCATCTGGTCCATCGTCATGCCGGCCTGCACCAGCACCTTGCGCGTGGCCGGCGCCGGGCCGATGCCCATGATGCGCGGCGGCACACCAGCGGTAGCCATCGCGATCACGCGGGCTTTCGGCACCAAGCCGTTTTTCAGCGCGGTGCGCTCGTCGGCCAGCAACAGCGCGCAGGCACCATCGTTGATGCCGGACGCATTGCCGGCGGTGACGGTGCCGTCCGGACGGACGATGGGCTTGAGCTTGGCCAGCGCTTCGGCGCTGGTGGCGCGCGGGTGTTCATCCTGCGTGATGATGAGCGGTTCGCCATTGCGTTGCGCCAGCGTGACCGGCGTGATTTCGGCATCGAAGAAGCCGGAGAACTGCGCCGCCAATGCCTTGCGCTGCGAGTTCAGTGCCATGCGGTCTTGCGCGGCGCGGTCGATGCCGAATTCGGTCGCGACATGTTCGGCGGTCTCGGGCATGGAGTCGACACCGTACTGGGTCTTCATCAGCTTGTTAATGAAACGCCAGCCGATGGTGGTGTCGAACAGTTGGGTGTCGCGGGCGAATGCACTGCCGGCCTTGCCCATCACGAACGGTGCGCGGCTCATCGATTCGACACCGCCGGCGATCATCATGCCGGCCTCGCCGGAGCGGATCGCGCGTGCGGCGGTACCGATCGCATCGAGCCCCGAACCGCACAGCCGATTGATGGTCGCACCCGATACGCCGACCGGCAAGCCAGCCAGCAGCGCGGCCATGCGCGCGACGTTGCGGTTGTCTTCGCCGGCCTGGTTGGCACAACCGAATAGCACGTCATTGACTTGTTCCCAATCGACCGACGGATTGCGCACCATCAGCGCGGCCAGCGGGATGGCGCCGAGGTCGTCGGTACGGATCGTGGAGAGGCTGCCGCCGTAGCGGCCGAAGGGGGTGCGAATGGCATCGCAGATGAAGGCTTGAGTGAACATGATTATCCCTGGAGAAAAACCGTGAATCGGCGCACCGGCAGCATCGCCACCGGACATCGCCCCACCGTACCAGAACCTGTCGCTTAAAGCTGAATGAAATGTTCGCGGTAGTAGCGCAGCTCTTCGATCGATTCAATGATATCGGCCAGCGCCGTGTGCTTCTGGTGCTTCTTGAAGCCGCTGGCCAGTTCCGGTCTCCAGCGCTTGCAGAGTTCCTTGAGGGTCGACACATCAAGGTTGCGATAGTGGAAGAACGCTTCGAGCTTCGGCATGCCGCGCGCCATGAAGCGGCGATCCTGGCAGATCGAATTGCCGCACATTGGCGATTTGCCGGCCGGCACGTAGTCTTTCAGGAAGGCGATCAGCGCGGCTTCGGCATCGGCTTCGGTGACGGTCGAGGCCTTGACCCGTTCAATCAGACCGGAACGGCCATGCGTTCCCTTGTTCCAGTTATCCATGCCATCGAGCGCGGCGTCGGACTGATGGATCGCAAACACCGGACCCTGGCCGAGGATGTTGAGGTTGGAATCGGTCACGACCACGGCGACTTCGATGATGCGGTCGGTCTCCGGATCCAGACCGGTCATTTCCATGTCGAGCCAGACCAGGTTGAATTCGTTGGTGCGCAGTGGCGTTGCTATCGCCGTTGCTATTTCCGGTGCCGTTTGCGGCTCAGTCGGTTGTGACATAATCGTTTCCCTTCGCGTTGGCATTTTTCAGCGGGCCATTTTCTCACAGGAAAAGCATGGGTTCATTCGGGTTTTCAATTTTGTTTGTCGGCGTTTTGCTGCTCACGGTGGCGCTGCGCTTCTGGCTCGCGACACGCCAGATCCGGCACGTCGCACGCCACCGCAACACGGTGCCGGAACAGTTCGCCGCCCGCATCCCGCTGGCCTCGCACCAGAAGGCAGCCGACTATACGATTGCCAAAACACGCTTCGGTCTGCTCACGCTACTGGTCAGTAGCACGGTGCTGATCTGCTTCACGCTGATGGGCGGACTGCAATTGCTGTCGGTGCTGGTGGTG
>AEPR01000722.1 GCA_000195205.2 Oxalobacteraceae bacterium IMCC9480
CCCGTTCAATCGCCGTTTTTTTCGCGTTCGATCAATTTGCGATTGGCTTTTTCTTCGATGCCGGACAAGCCTTCCCGACGCCCCAATTCGTCCAGCACCTGCTGCGGCGTCAGGTTGAATTGCGCCAGCATGATCAGCGAATGGAACCACAGGTCGGCGCATTCATAAATCACCTTGCTGGTATCGCCATCGACCCGCGCATCCTTGGCCGCCATCACGGTCTCGGTGGCTTCCTCGCCGATTTTTTTCAGGATTGCATCATCGCCCTTCGAAAACAGACGCGACACATACGATGTGTCCGGATCGCCGCCGTTGGCCAGCTTGCGGCTTTCGATGACGGCAGACAGTCTTTGCAATGTAGTACTCATGGAATCTCTCAGCGATGACCTGCAGGCCGTCGCAAACTATGTCTCATATGAAATGTCAGTACGGACAGCGCAGCCGGGCTGCGCTCCCGTGTTATTTGTAGATGCTGGCCGGATCCACCAGGACCGGGTCCGCGCTGACCCACTCGCCATCGCCGACCGTGCCTTCGAACTTCTGGAAAAAACACGAGTGCCGTCCGGTGTGACAAGCGATATTGCCCGTTTGTTCCACCTTCAGCAGCACCACGTCTTCATCACAATCGAGGCGAATGTCGTGGACTTTTTGCGTGTGCCCCGACTCTTCTCCCTTGTGCCACAGCTTCTTGCGCGAACGGCTCCAGTACACCGCTTCGCCCGACTCGACCGTGCGCTCGAGCGCATCGCGGTTCATCCATGCAAACATCAGCACGTCATTCGAACCGAGTTCCTGCGCAATCACCGGCACCAGGCCGTACTCGTCCCACTTGACCTTGTTGAGCCACTTCGCCTTGATACTCATGTCAATCTCACCGCTATCTGTTGTGCCGCCATGAACTGCTTGGCTTCGGCAATTGTATGGTGGCCGTAATGGAAAATACTCGCTGCCAGCACCGCATCGGCCTTGCCGATCTTGACGCCATCGGCGAGGTCCTGCAGGCCGCCCACGCCGCCGGAGGCAATCACCGGAATATTGACGGCATCGGACACGGCCGCCGTCAGCGCCAGGTCGAAACCGCTACGCGTGCCATCCCGATCCATGCTGGTCAGCAGCAATTCGCCGGCACCGAACGCGGCCATTTTTTTGGCCCATTCGATCACGTCCAGCCCGGTAGCCTTGCGCCCGCCATGCGTGAAGACTTCCCACTTGCCATCGCCGCTGCGCTTGGCATCAATGGCCACGACGATGCATTGCGAGCCGTGTTTTTGCGCGGCATCGAACACCAGTTGCGGATTGCTGATCGCCGACGAATTGATGCTGACCTTGTCGGCGCCGGCATTGAGCAGCCGGCGCACATCCTCGACCACGCGCACGCCGCCGCCGACGGTCAGCGGAATGAAGACCGTCGACGCCACGGCTTCGATGATGTGCAGGATCAGGTCGCGTCCGTCGGAGGTTGCGGTGATGTCGAGGAAAGTGATTTCATCGGCACCTTGCTCGTCGTAGCGCCGGGCGATTTCGACCGGATCACCGGCATCGCGCAGCTCGAGAAAGTTGATGCCCTTGACGACACGGCCCGCCGTGACATCGAGGCACGGAATGATGCGTTTTGCCAGTGTCATGGGGTGTCGGGGATCGCTTGGTCCAGCTCGGCCGTGAGCGTGTCGGCACGCTCTTGTGCCGAGCGCAGATCCAGCGTGCCCTCGTAAATCGAGCGCCCGCAAATGACGCCTTCGATGCCTTCGAACTCGACCGCACACAGCGCTTCGACATCGCCGACATTGTGTACGCCGCCGGAGGCGATGACCGGGATCGTCATGCTTTGCGCCAGCTTGACGGTGGCTTCCATGTTGATGCCGCCCATCATGCCGTCACGGCCGATGTCGGTGTAGACGATGGCTTCGCAACCGTAGTCCTCGAACTTGCGCGCCAGGTCGATGACTTCGTGACCGGTTAGCTTGCTCCAGCCATCGGTGGCGACCTTGCCGTCGCGGGCATCGAGACCGACGATGATCTGGCCCGGGAAGGCGCTGCAGGCATCCTGCAGGAAGCCCGGATTCTTGACGGCTGCGGTGCCGATGATGATGTAACTCAGGCCATCATCAAGATAGCGCTCGATGGTATCGAGGTCGCGGATACCGCCGCCCAGCTGAATCGGAATCTGGTCGATGCCGTTGGCTTCGGCGAACTCGCGCACCGCCTTGATGATGGCCTTGACGGCGCTTTCATTTTTTGGCTTGCCGGCAAAGGCACCGTTGAGATCGACCAGGTGCAGGCGACGCGCGCCCTGCTCGAGCCAGTGGCGCGCCATCGCGCCCGGGTCTTCGGAAAATACGGTGGCCTGGTCCATGTCACCTTGTTTGAGGCGAACACAATGACCGTCTTTGAGATCGATAGCGGGAATGAGCAACATGGCTGTTGAGTAAGTAGATAAAAAATGTGGATGACAAGCGATCGGCACGACCGCGCTCAGGGATTCCAGTGCACGAAATTCTTGTAGAGCTGCAGACCGGCCGAGGCACTTTTTTCGGGATGAAACTGGGTCGCGAAAATATTATCACGCGCGACCGCGCAGGCAAATGCCGCACCGTACAAGCTTTCGCCGGCAACATGCGACGGCTCGGCAGGACGGGCGTAATAACTGTGCACGAAATAGAAATAACTCTGGTCGGCAATGCCTTCCCACAGCGGATGCGCGATCGTCTGGCGAACCCGGTTCCAGCCCATCTGCGGCACCTTGAAACGCGAACCGTCTTCCTGCAACTGGCCATCGAGCTGGAACTTGACGACTTTTCCAGGCAACAAGCCGAGACCCGGCGTATCGCCTTCTTCGCTCCAGTCAAACAGCAGTTGCTCGCCGACGCAGACACCAAGCAGCGGCTTGTTACGCACGGCGTCCAGCAAGGCGTCCTGCAAGCCCGACTCGCGCAGGCTACGCATGCAATCCGGAATCGCACCCTGCCCTGGCAACACCAGCCGGTCGGCCGTGACGATATCCTTCACGTCACCGGAAATCCGCACGTCGGCGTCCGGTGCCACATGGCGCAAGGCTTGCGCTACCGAGCGCAAATTCCCCATGCCGTAATCGACTACTACAATTTTGTTCATGCTTGAAGCTCTGAGATCGTTGAGAGAAAAGCTGCCAATTAGAGCGAACCTTTGGTCGACGGAATCGTACCGGCCGAGCGCGGATCGCGTTCGGCGGCCATGCGTAGTGCACGACCGAATGCCTTGAACACCGTCTCGCATTGATGATGGGCATTGTCGCCGCGCAGGTTGTCGATGTGCAGCGTGACCAGTGCGTGATTGACGAAACCCTGAAAGAACTCGTGCACCAGATCAACATCGAATGCACCGATCATCGAACGCGTGAAAGGCACATTGAATTCAAGCCCCGGACGGCCGGAACAATCGATGACCACGCGCGACAGCGCTTCATCGAGCGGCACATAGGCATGGCCGTAGCGACGCACGCCTTTCTTGTCGCCGATGGCCAGCGCGAAGGCCTGACCGATCGTGATGCCAATGTCCTCGACCGTGTGATGCGCATCGATATGCAGGTCACCATCGCATTCGACATCGAGGTCGAACAGGCCATGACGGGCGATCTGATCCATCATGTGATCGAGGAACGGCACGCCCGATTTCAGGCTTTGACGTCCGGACCCGTCGAGGTTGATCGTGACGCGGATCTTGGTCTCGTTGGTATTGCGCGTGACAGCGGCGATGCGCTGGAGTTCAGGTGCGGTTGGCATGGTGCGGTCCAGATGACTAAGTGAGGGAGGCGGTAATTGCGGCCAGGAAGGAGGCGTTCTCTTCCGGCGTGCTGACGGTAATCCGCAGGCAATCTTCCAGCAGAGGATGCATTTTACCTACATTTTTAACCAGTACTTTGCGCGCCAGCAGATCGGCGAAAACGTCGTCGCCAATTTTGCCTTCACCGCGAATCCGGATCAGCAAGAAGTTCGCCGCCGAGGGGAACACTTCGACGCCCGGCAGCGCCGCCAGCGCGGCCCCGAGGACGGTGCGCTGCTCGCGCAGGATCGCGGCTTGCGCGGCCAGAATATCGGTATGTTCGAGCACGAATTCGGCGGCGGTCTGCGTCAGTACGTTGATGTTGTAGGGCGGACGGACCTTGTCGAATTCCGCCAGCAAGGCCGCACTGCCCGACATGTAGCCAAGGCGGATGCCGGCCAGTCCGAGCTTGGAGACGGTGCGCATGACCAGCAAATTATCGAACTCGGCCAGGCGCGGCATGAAGCTGGCCGGCGCGAACGGCTGGTAGGCTTCATCGACGATGACGACGCCGCTGTCACCGACCGCATGCAGGATCGCGACGATGTCGTCGGCCTCGAACATCGTGCCGGTCGGGTTGTTCGGATAGGCCAGATACGTGATCGCCGGGCGGTGCTGCGTGATCGCTGCCAGCATCGCCGGCAAGTCCAGCGTCAGGTCGGCCTGCAGCGGCACGCCGACAAATTCCATCCCGGCGAAGCGCGCCGACATCGCGTACATCACGAAGCCCGGCAGCGGTGCCAGCACTTTTGCACCCGGCCGCGCACAGGCCACCGAGACCATCGCGATCAGTTCGTCGGAGCCATTGCCAAGCACGACATCAAAGCCGGCCGGCACGCCGAAGCTGGCGCACAGACTGGCTTTGAGCGTGGTGTAACTGGGCACCGGATAGCGGTTCATTGCCACGTCGGCCAGCCGTGCACCGAGTTCTGCGCGCAATGGTGCCGACAGCTGATACGGGTTTTCCATCGCATCGAGCTTCAGGAAACCGTCGGCGTCCTGCACGTGATACGCCGACAGCGCACGGACTTCGGGGCGGATGATATTTTCGATTAACGACATGATAGAGGTCCGTAAGCTAAGTAAAAATCAGGCTGCGACTTGCGCGTCCGTATCGAGTTGCGCCAGTCGCTGCGCAATCATCGCGCAGTAATCAGCATTGAGTTCGAAGCCAACAAACTGGCGGCCCGCGCGTTTTGCGGCAACCGCCGTGGTGCCGCTACCCATGAACGGATCGAGCACGATGCCGCCGGGCGGACAGGATGCCTTGACCATGCGCTCGATGATTTCAAGCGGCTTCTGGGTCGGATGGTCGGCGCGCTCGCGGTGTTCGCGGTGCAGGCGCGACACGCTCCAGACATCCTTCGGGTTGTAGCCCAGCTCCAGCCATTTCGCGCCGACAAAAATCGAGCGCGAACGGGCTTTCTTGGTCACCGCGTCATACGGAATCCGGATCGCATCGAGGTCAAAATAGTAGTCCTTGCTGTTGGCGAAAAAACCGATCGTGTCATGCACCGAGGAATACTTGCGCACGGTGCCGCCCATCGATGGCACGCGGCGATCCCAGACGATTTCGTTGACCATCGTCATGCGCTGTTTTAGCAGCACGAAGATCTCCGGCGAATAGCGCCAGGTCAGGAAAATGTACAGGCTGCCGTTGGGCTTGAGCTTGGGCAGCGCTGCATCGATCCAGCGTTCCATCCAGGCCAGATACTCGGCGGTCGCCAGCTTGTCGGAATCATTGCCGTAGTCCTTGCCCAGCCCGTACGGCGGATCGGCCAGGATCAGGTCGATCACGCCATCGGGAATCCGTGCCAGCCCGGCCAGCGCGTCTTCGCAGAAGACCTGGTTTTGCCAGTCAGCCACGACGCGATCCGGCTGTCATCGCAAGCGCATTTCGGCCGAGCGGGCATGGGCCTGCAAGCCTTCGCCATAAGCAAGTTCGGCCGCGATCTTGCCCAGCGTGATGGCACCGGCGGCGCTGACATGGATGATCGACGAGCGCTTCTGGAAGTCGTACACGCCCAGCGGCGACGAGAAGCGCGCAGTGCGCGAAGTCGGCAGCACGTGGTTCGGACCGGCGCAATAATCGCCCAGCGACTCCGACGAAAAACGACCAAGGAACATCGCACCGGCATGACGGATCTGGTCGGCCCAGCGCTGCGGTTCGGTAGCGGAAATTTCCAGATGCTCGGCGGCGATGCGGTTGGCGATCTCGCAGGCTTCTTCCATGCTGCGCACCTTGATCAGCGCGCCGCGGTTCGTCAGCGAGGTGGCGATGACGTCCTTGCGCGGCATTTCTTCCAGCAGCCGGTTGATGCTGGCTTCGACCGCCAGCAGATAGGCAGCGTCCGGACACAGCAAAATCGATTGCGCCAGCTCGTCGTGCTCGGCTTGCGAGAACAGGTCCATCGCGATCCAGTCGGGATCGGTGCTGCCATCGCAGATGACGAGGATCTCGGACGGACCGGCGATCATGTCGATGCCGACGATGCCGAATACGCGGCGCTTGGCAGCGGCCACATAGGCATTGCCGGGACCGACGATCTTGTCGACTTGCGGGATGGTCGCGGTGCCGTAGGCCAGTGCGCCTACGGCTTGCGCGCCACCGATCGTGAAGACGCGATCGACACCGGCGATCGCGGCAGCCGCCCGCACCAGCTGGTTTTTGACGCCGGCCGGTGTCGGCACGACCATGATCACTTCAGGCACGCCGGCCACCTTGGCCGGAATCGCATTCATCAGCACCGACGACGGATACGCCGCCTTGCCACCGGGGACGTAGATGCCGACGCGGTCCAGCGGTGTGACTTTCTGGCCCAGCACGGTGCCGTCGGCTTCGGTGTAGGTGAAACCGGCCGAACCGCATTCGGCCTTTTGCCGTTCGTGATAACTGCGCACGCGGTCGGCGGCTTGCTGCAATGCGTCGCGGCGTACCGGCGACAGGCCGAGCAAGGCCGCCTGCAATTCGGCCTGCGGGATTTCAAGGGTGCTGACACGGTCGGCGGCAAGCCGGTCGAACTGATTAGTGAACTCGAGCACGGCGTCGTCGCCACGCAGTTTGACGGCGGCGAGGATGGTAGCGGCCGCCTGGTCGATGGCGGCATCTTCGCCGGCTTCGAAGGCCAGCACGGCATCTAGCCTGGCAAGAAAATCAGGTTCGGTGGAATCGAGTTTGCGGATCTGGAGTGTCATGGCATGCCTGTGAAATATTAGGTCCGTGAGGCTTTTTCGAATGCTTCGAGGATGGGTTGCAAGCGCTCGCGCTTGAGTTTCAGTGCCGCCTGATTGACCACCAGCCGCGCCGAGATTTCCATGATGTGTTCGACTTCGACGAGGTTGTTGGCGCGCAGCGTGTTGCCGGTGCTGACCATGTCGACGATGGCGTCCGACAGGCCGACCAGCGGTGCCAGCTCCATCGATCCGTACAGCTTGATCAGGTCGACGTGCACACCCTTGGACGCGAAATGCTCGCGCGCGGTCTGCACATATTTGGTCGCAACCCGCAGGCGCGCGCCATGGCGCACGGCGGTGGCGTAATCGAAGCCAGCCTGCACCGCCACCGACATCCGGCAATTGGCGATGTTGAGATCGATCGGCTGGTACAGGCCTTCGCCG
>AEPR01000721.1 GCA_000195205.2 Oxalobacteraceae bacterium IMCC9480
CAGGTTGAGTACTGACACTTGAAATTCACCACACGGCATCTAAGAAGTAGCAATAACAGGCTCACACCGCCCGATCTTCAGGGGCAAGACCCAATCCGGACGGCCGTTTGCTTCGGCCATTGCGGCAGCGATGTCCCATTCATACTCGACTGAAATATGCCCAGACATCCAATGTCCATTTTCTTTCGTAGTGATCGCATATTTGGCGTGGGGTGTACCAGTCGCCATCACATGGAAGAATGGTCGTTCGTCGTAATATGCTTGAAGTCCGACACGTTTGGTTCCAAGGCCGCTCCGAAAAGCCGCCGTTATCTTAAATCAAATCGGTGTGTCAGATTACATCCGCTGCTAACACGTTCCATCAAGGAAGTCGTTCGTCCTCGCCCCTCTCCCACAGGCCGTGCATCTATTTTTGCAAGATCGGCAATGCTGCCGCCTCCACCAGGGCACTGATCTTGCGGGTGATCTCTCATTCAAGTTGCTTGATTTGCTTGCGGTAGCTTTTGGTCTACAGCTCTTCGTGAGCGCTTGCCTCCCGGTGCATATGCTGGGACGTAATGGCCACTTCGCCCCAGGCATTGACCTGTTCCGGATGCAGTCCTTTATGACGGCAATATTCGGACAGACCCGCTTCATTGAACGCCGCAGTCTCGGCGACGACGGCAAATTTGGTCGTGCGGCCCACCACCAACCTGACTTCGTTGCGTTCAACAGCACCAGTTAAAGTCAAAGTGCGCCAACACACAGACGTTTTAAACACAAGCGCCCACCCTCGTGGCTTAAGTCTGAGTTGCGGGTCCCATCCCCCCACTCCGTAATCGCGTTCCCCGCAGATGATGCCGTCAATCTCGAGGAGGCAGGCCCGCCATCCAGAATAGCGATGGCGCACGTTTTCTTATTTACAAACCGGGCTGAGCCCGAACAGCCATGTCACAAGAAAGCGTCCGTGTCAGATTAAGGAAACGGGTACCAATGAACCATTTTTCTCTCTCTATACCCATATTCATAAAGGAAAACTTCCATGAAAGCACTTGTTTATCGAGGACCAAAGGACGTTCGAGTCGAAGAAATGCCAGATGCCAAGCTTGAAAAGCCAACCGATGTGCTGGTGCGTATCACCGCTACCAATATCTGCGGCTCTGACCTGCACATGTATGAAGGTCGAACCAATATGGAAGCCGGGCGCATTCTTGGCCATGAAAATTTAGGTGAAGTCATCGAAATAGGGAAAGCGGTTGATCGCGTCAAGGTTGGGGATATGGTGTGCCTGCCATTCAATATCGGCTGCGGATTTTGTGCTAACTGCGAGCGCGGACTGTCCGGTTACTGCCTGACCGCCAATCCGGGAACCGCTGGGGCCGCATACGGATTTGCAGGCATGGGACCCTATAGCGGTGGACAAGCCGAGATGCTTCGCGTGCCCTACGGCGATTTCAACTGTCTGGTGTTGCCGGATGACGCGAAAGAGAAAGAAAATGATTATGTGATGCTATCGGACATCTTCGCGACGGGTTATCACGCGACCGAATTGGCAAGCGTGAAGCCGGGCGATTCAGTCGTCATTTACGGTGCCGGGCCGGTCGGCCTCATGGCCGCCACGTCGGCCTTTATTAAAGGCGCAAGCCTGGTCTTTGTCGTCGATAGCCACAAGGACCGGTTAGCGCTTGCTGAAAAGATGGGTGCCATCCCTATCGACGACAGCGATGCGGGCGGTGTTGAACAGGTACTGCATCTGACTGACGGACAGGGCGCCGACTGCGGTTGCGAATGTGTTGGATTTCAATGCTGCAATATGCACGGCAAAGAAGTGCCGCATCTGACGATGAACAATCTTGTACAAACAGTGAAGGCAACTGGATCGATCGGTGTCGTAGGTGTATTTATTCCCGAAGATCCGAACGCGCAAGATGCGCTCGCCAAGGAAGGAAAGATCGCTTTTGACTTTGGCAAGTTCTGGTTTAAAGGCCAACGCATCGCAACCGGACAGGCCAATGTCAAAGCGTATAACCGGAGCTTGGCAAAATTAATCCATGCGGGCAAGGCTAAACCGTCGATGATCGTTTCGCATGAACTGTCTTTACATGACGCGCCGATGGCCTATGAGAATTTTGATAAACGCACATCGGGCTGGACCAAGGTAATTCTGAAGCCTGGCAAATAGAGGCATTGTCCAGGGTCTTGAGGGTGCAAGCCGGCGCGCTGACGGCGCTCGGCAAACCCGGTAAATCGCGGCTCGACGCCGGAACTTTAGATTTTCCCCTGAGGTGCGCAAAGCTCGCACGGGTGAGATGAAGCGCCAAACGTCAAACATGTGTTT
>AEPR01000720.1 GCA_000195205.2 Oxalobacteraceae bacterium IMCC9480
AAGCCGATTTCGCCAGCCGTTTCACCGAACGCCTTCAGGCACTTTTTCATCGAGGCGATCTCGATGACAGAGGGATCGATCATCACGGCCTCCCTGCGCTTGCCCGGCTCGTCCTTGGCTTTGAGCCAGTTGCCGTACATCGCGTGAAAGACGTTCTGACAGCGCTGCGAGCAGAACACCCAGTCGATGGGGTAGCGGCGGGGATTGCCGA
>AEPR01000719.1 GCA_000195205.2 Oxalobacteraceae bacterium IMCC9480
TGGCTCGAACAGTTCCTGCAGCGCTTCCCCGGCACCGTCGTCGCCATCACCCATGACCGCTACTTCCTCGACAATGCCGCTGAGTGGATCCTCGAACTCGACCGGGGCCACGGCATTCCATGGAAAGGCAATTACAGCTCGTGGCTGGAACAGAAAACCAATCGCCTGAAGCAGGAAGAAGCCACCGAATCGTCGCGCCAGAAAACCATGAACCAGGAACTCGAATGGGTGCGGCAAAATCCGAAGGGCCGGCAAGCCAAGAGCAAGGCCCGGCTGGCGCGCTTCAATGAATTGTCCGAGCACGAATACCAGAAGCGCAACGAGACCAGCGAGATCTTCATCCCGGTGGCCGAGCGTCTGGGTAACGATGTCATCGAATTCAAGAATGTGACCAAGGCCTTTGGTGATCGCCTGCTGATCGATGACCTCAGCTTCACGATTCCGGCCGGCGCGATCGTCGGCATCATCGGTCCGAACGGGGCCGGTAAATCGACGCTGTTCAAGATGATCATGGGCTTGGAGCAGCCCGACAGCGGCGAAGTGGCGATCGGCCAGACCGCGCGTATCTCGATGGTCGACCAGTCGCGCGATACGCTCTCGGACAACAAGACCGTGTTCGAAGACGTCACCGGCGGCGCTGACATCCTGACGGTTGGCCGTTTCGAAATGCCGTCGCGGGCTTATCTGGGACGCTTCAACTTCAAGGGCGGCGATCAGCAAAAAATGGTCGGCACCCTGTCCGGCGGCGAACGCGGCCGGCTGCATCTAGCCAAGACGCTGCTCAAGGGCGGCAACGTGCTGCTGCTCGATGAACCGTCGAACGACCTCGACGTCGAAACCCTGCGTGCGCTCGAAGATGCGCTGCTCGAATTCGCCGGCAGCGTGCTGGTGATCTCGCATGATCGCTGGTTCCTCGACCGGATCGCGACCCACATCCTGGCCTTCGAAGGCAATTCGCATGTCGCCTTCTTCGATGGCAATTACCAGGAATACGAAGCCGACAAGCGCAAGCGCCTCGGCGAAGAAGGTGCCAAGCCGAAGCGGATCCGCTACAAGCCACTGACCACCTGACGCAGCCTGCCGCCCGACCCGGTCCGCCCGGTCGGGCAACGCACTTCCCTGCCTCCTGAAAGTCCCGCTCCCCATGTCCAAAGCAGTAAAAAGATCCCTCCCGCAAGCCATCGACCTCGGTATCCCCGAAGCCGGTTGGCGTCGCACCCTTTACACAATCATTTTTGAATCCGATACGGTCGCCGGCAAGCGCTTCGACCTGCTGCTGCTGGGGGCCATCGTGCTCAGCATCGGCGTGGTCGCGCTTGATAGCGTCGCCGTCATGACCGAGCGCTATGGCACCGTGCTCAATACCCTCGAATGGTTTTTCACGCTGGTGTTCCTGCTCGAATATCTGGCGCGGCTGTCCTGCGTGCGGCGGCCGGTGCGCTATGCGCGCAGTTTTTTCGGCATCATCGACCTGCTGTCGATCGTGCCTTCGTTCCTGGCGCTGTTTTTTCCCGGCGCGCATGCCTTCCTCGATATCCGCATCCTGCGGCTGCTGCGTATTTTTCGCATTCTCAAGATGGTCGCTTACATCAAGGAATACCAGCTGCTCGGCCACGCGCTGGCAGCCAGTCGGCGCAAGATCCTGATCTTCCTGTCCTGCGTGCTGATGATCGTGATCCTGATGGGCACCGCGATGTACGTGATCGAAGGGGCCGAAAACGGCTTCACTAGTATTCCGACCTCGGTCTACTGGGCGATCTCGACGGTGACCACAGTCGGCTTTGGCGACATCACCCCGAAAACCGATGCCGGCCGCGCGCTGGCCTCGGTCATGATGCTGCTGGGCTGGGGCATCCTCGCGGTGCCGACCGGCATCATCAGTTCGGAGCTGACGGCACAGCATTTTTCGACCCGGCCGCTGCCGCGCGACTGCCCCGCATGCCTGAGCGAAGGCCATGAAGCCGCGGCCGTGTTTTGCAAGGATTGCGGCGCGACGCTGTAAGCCGGCGGGGTGCTCCCGGCCTGGTCATGGCGGAGCACAGACAGACCATTCGGTGCAATGCCCTGCGGTTA
>AEPR01000718.1 GCA_000195205.2 Oxalobacteraceae bacterium IMCC9480
CGGTGAGGCTGTGCCCACCCTACGGATTGTTGGTGCCTGTGGGGTAGAGCAGGTCATTGTAGTCAAGCCCGACGTCCATACCGATACCGGCAGCAAACCCCGGTCCGGCCAGCACAATCAAAAGATACCCCGTAGAATCCAAAAATTCGGTAAATTGCGCCGGTCATGACCCACTCCCTTTGCCCATGAACTTTGCCCCTCGCTACACCCGTACCGCCATCCTGCTGCACTGGCTGATCGCCTTGCTGATCATTGCCGGCTTCATTCTCGGTCTGGTCATGACCGATATTCCCGGTTTTACGATGGCTAAGCTCAAGTACTACTCGTGGCATAAATGGATAGGCGTGACGGTGTTCATGCTGGCGATTGTTCGCGTGGCATGGCGCAGCTGGCACACGCCGCCGCCGACGCAGGCGTTGATGCCGGCGTGGCAGGAAAAGGCCGCGCTGGTCACGCACTGGCTGCTGTATTTCCTGATTTTTGCGGTGCCGCTGTCCGGTTATTTTTACAGCCTGGCGGCGGGTGTTCCGGTGGTGTATTTCGGCGTGATTCCGCTGCCGGTGCTGATCGAAAAGAACGAGGCGCTCAAGGAGATTTTGCAACTGGTGCACGTGACGCTCAATTACACGATGGCCGGGCTGGTGGGTATTCATAGCCTGGCGGCGCTGAAGCATCAGTTCTTTGACCGCGATGGCACGCTGGCACGGATGCTGCCGTTTCTTAAATAAGCCCGTCAACTCATTCATTTCAACCAACAGGAATTCTTATGCGTGCAATTGAATTGTCCACAATCGGTCTGGTGCTGGCGCTCTTGTCGGCGTCCGCCTTCGCACAGGTCGACCTCGCCAAAAGCACCGTCTCGGCCACCGCCAAACAGATCGGCGTGCCGATCGAAGGCAAGTTCAAGAAGCTCAGTGCAACGATCAAATTCAATCCTGCGCAGCTGGCCCAGTCGAGCGCGAAAGTCGAGATCGATGTCGCCAGCTATGACATGGGATCGGCCGAGTACAACAAGGAAGTCACCGGCAAGGACTGGTTCAACGCGGCGCAGTTTCCGAAAGCGACTTTCGTCTCCGGATCCATCACCGCCGCCGGTACCGGCAAATACAATGTCGCCGGCAAGCTCACGCTCAAGGGCAAGACCGTCGATGTCGTGATTCCGTTCAGCGTCAAGCCGGACGGTGCGATGCAAGTGTTCGACGGGGTGCTGCCGATCAAGCGCACCGTCTTCAATATCGGCGATGGCGAATGGACGGATACCTCGGTGGTCGCTGATGAAGTCGCCATCAAGTTCCATCTGGTCGTCGCCGCTGCCAAGTGATTGTTATTCTCCACCCCCTGAAAGGAAGCTCCATGAAATCTGTCGTCTTCGCCGCCCTCGTTTCGCTGGTCGCCGCCTCCGCCGTTGCCGCACCAGCCACGTACAACCTCGATCCGTCGCATACCTATCCGAGTTTTGAAGCAGACCATTTTGGCGGCCTGTCAAAATGGCGCGGCAAGATTTCCAAATCGAGCGGCAAGGTCGTGCTCGATCGCGAAGCTAAAACCGGTTCGGTAGAAGTCACGATGGACATGGATACAATCGATTTCGGCATGAAAAAAATGAACCAGCACGCCACCTCGGCCGAAATGTTCAACACCGAAAAATTTCCGACTGCGACCTATGCCGGCAAGTTCTCCAAGTTCGATGGCGAGAAGCCGACCGAAGTCGAGGGCGCGCTGACACTGCATGGCGTGACCAAGCCGGTCAAGCTGGTGATCTCGGAATTCAAATGCATCATGCATCCGATGCTCAAGCGCGAAGTCTGCGGTGCCGACGCCTCGGCCACGTTTAACCGCGATGACTTCGGTGTCGACTATGGCAAGTCGTTTGGCTTCAAGCAGGAAGTCAAACTGGCAATTCAGGTCGAAGGCGTCAAGGCCGATTAAGCACGCATCAGCGTGTCCGGAAGCGGCCGGTGCGTCCGGCTGCTCTTCAAGGATCCATCATGAGTGACATGAAATACCTCGCCGGTTATTCCGACGAGCTCCGTACGCAAGTCCAGAGCCTCATCGAGCGCGACAAGCTCGCTGAAGTCCTGCTGAAAAAATACGCACAGCCGCACGACATCCGCACCGACAAGGCGCTGTATCAGTACGTGCTCGAGCTCAAAAATACCAGCCTGCGCAATGCCGATGCGATCGACAAGGTCGCCTTCGACAGCAAGATCCAGGTGCTCAAGCATGCGCTCGGCACGCACACCACGATTTCACGGGTGCAAGGTGGCAAGCTCAAGGCCAAGCGCGAGATCCGTGTCGCGACGATTTTCAAGGAAGTGCCGATCGAATTCCTGCGCATGATCACCGTGCATGAACTGGCCCACGTGAAAGAACGCGAGCATGACAAGGCGTTCTACAAGCTGTGCTGCTACATGGAGCCGAACTATCACCAGTACGAATTCGACTTGCGGCTGTACATGACCTATATGGATCTGTCCGG
>AEPR01000717.1 GCA_000195205.2 Oxalobacteraceae bacterium IMCC9480
CCAGCATCCCGACGCAGCCGATGCCATTTTTCGTGCGCCCCATCGCGCGTAAATTATGCGAGCAGGTACAACTGAAACTGATCGATCCCAACCTCGCCACCGCGATGGCCTACATGGAACAGCATCTGGCTACGCATGCCTGGTTTGCCGGCGAACAGATCACGATGGCCGACTTCCAGATGAGCTTTGCGGTCGAGGCAGCGCTGTCGCGTGCGGTGAATGCGGGACGGTATCCGGCACTCACGGCCTACAAGAAAAAAATGAATGCGCGACCGGCCTATCAGCGGGCGATAGTCAAGGGCGGTCCGGTGATGATGTCGGCCTGACGACGAAGGAATTGTCCGGAACAGCGGAGAGGGTGTTTTGGGGTGTTACTATCCGTGCAGTTTTTAAACCTACCACAGGGAATATCGTGCTCAATAAAATCATCCGGGTCTTGCCTCTCGAGATACCCGATCCGGGTTGCGCGGTATGCAAGGATCAGCTGGATTTTGATTTTACGTTCGCCTTCCAGCCTATCGTCGATGTCGAGCAGCGCACCGTCTACGCCTACGAGGCGCTGGTACGCGGCACCAACGGCGAAGGCGCGGGCGAGATTCTGGCCAAGGTCAACGACGAGAATCGCTATCGCTTCGACCAGGGCTGCCGTATCCGCAGTATTTTCCTGGCGCAGCAGTTGGGCATGACCTGCAAGATCTCGATCAACTTCCTGCCCAACGCAATTTATCAACCCGAGCTGTGCATCCGCACCACCATTCTGGCAGCCGAAGCGGCCGGTTTTCCGCTGGACCGGATCATCTTCGAAGTCACCGAATCCGAACAGATCCTCGAGCCGGAAAAACTGCTGTCGATTTTCCGTTACTACCGCGACCGCGGTTTTGCCACGGCCATCGATGACTTCGGTGCCGGTTACGCCGGTCTCGGTTTGCTGACCGATTTCCAGCCAACGCTGATCAAGATCGACATCAAGCTGGTGCGCGACATCGACAGCAATCCGGTCAAGCAAGCGGTAGTCAAAGGCATCCTGCTGACCACCGGTTTGCTGGGTGTCGAAGTCATCGCCGAAGGGGTCGAGACCGCTGCCGAAGCACGCTGGTTCAAGGCCAACGGCATCCGCCTGATGCAGGGATATTATTTTGCGCGGCCGGGTTTCGAGTCGCTGCCCGTCGTCGAGAACTGGGTCTAGCCCGGGCTTGCCTGAAAATACGTCTTCCAGAAAAAGTAAGCCGTCATCCCGACCGCCACCACGATCACGATGGAGCGGATCACCCGCGGTGACGCCTTGCGCGCCAGCCGCGCGCCGATGTAGCCGCCGATGACCGCGCCGCCGCACATCACCAGCGCCCAGTGCCAGACGATGGCACCGGCAATCGCAAACGGAATCACCGCGATGCCGTTCATGCACGAGGTCAGCAAGGTCTTCAGGCCGTTCATTTGATGGATGCGGGTAAAGCCGATTTGCCCGAGCAGGGCCAGCGTCGCGATGCCGACCCCGGCACCAAAATACCCGCCGTAAATTCCCAGAAAAAATTGTGCCGGCATGGCCCAGCGCGGCAGGATCATTACGTCCGGTTGCGCGCCGTGGCGGCGTGACAGCAACGGTCCGAGGATGAACAGCAAGGTCGCCGCCAGCAACAAAAATGGCACGGCATTGTTGAAGGCGACTTCCGGCGTCCACAGCACCAGCAGCGCGCCGATGATGCTGCCCAGTCCGCTCGAGAGCACCAGGCGCAGGTTGACCGCGCTGGTCTGGCGTAATTCCTCGCGATAGCCGTGCGCGCTGGCGGCGGTGCCCAACCACATCGCGGTGTTATTGGTGGCGTTGGCCGCGATGCCGGGCATGCCGGTCAGCAGCAAGGCCGGGAAGGTCAGGAAGGAACCGCCGCCGGCGACCGCGTTGATGCCACCGGCCAGCATCGCCACGCCAAACAAGGTCAATCCTGTCGTCAGCATCGTCATTGCGGGGTGTCTGCAGGCAGGCTGGCCAGTGCGTTCATCGTCGACAGCAGCGGCAGCGAAGCGATCAGGTCGGCGAAGCGCTGGCCCTGGATCATGATGTGATTGCGCAGCAGCGTGGCGGTCATCTCGCCATCGCCGGCGATGATCGCATTGACGATGGCCTCGTGTTCATTGAATGAATTCGCGATGCGATTGCGTACCCGTAATTGCAGGCGGCGATACGGCCGCAAGCGCCGGTGCAGTGCCAGCGCCTGTTCGGTCAGGAAGGTGTTGTGACTGCCTTTGTAGAGCGCCGCATGGAAAGCTTCGTTCTTGTAGAAATACGCGTCCGGGTCTTGCGCGTCGCGCGCCTGCTCGCAGGCGTGATGGGCGGTCAGCATGACCTGGTGCTCGCCGGGCGTCATGCGGCGCGCGGCAAGACGCCCGCACATGGCTTCGAATTCCGACATCACTTCAAACATTTCGACCAGCTGCTGCGGGCTGATTTCGGCGACCACGGCACCGCGGCGCGGCCGGATCACGATCAAGCCCATCGAGGCAAGCTGGATCAGTGCTTCGCGGATCGGCGTGCGCGAGACCTCGAAGCGGTTGGCGAGCACGGTTTCGTCCAGATGCGCGCCGGGCGGCAGTTCACCGATGGCAATCATTTCTTCGATGGCTTCACGCAGCGATGACGAGCGATTCTTGGCGGGATTGTTCGGGGTATTCATGGGCACCATCGTAAGGATTAAGTTTCTGAGGGTATGCGTGTATTTTAGCTTGACAATGCATGCGATAAATATATTCTTGCATACAAGAAAAAAAGCCCCATTGCCGGCACAGGCAAAAACCCATCCCATCGAGGAGACACCATGTTTTCAACCACCCGCAGAACCCTGCTGGGCGCCATCGCGGCCAGCCCTTTGTTTTCCATCCCTGCTGCCTGGGCCCAGACCACGGCCCTGAAGATTTCGCACCAGTTCCCGGGCGGCACCGCGACTGAAGGCGATTTCCGCGACCGCCTGTGCCGCCAGTTCGCTACCGAAGTCGAAAAGCGCAGCAAGGGCAGCCTGAAATTCGAGGTCTATCCGGGCTCGTCGCTGATGAAAACCAACGCGCAGTTCTCGTCGATGCGCAAGGGTGCACTCGACATGTCGCTGGTGCCGCTGTCGTATGCCGGCGGTGAAATGCCCGAAGTCAACATCGGTCTGATGCCAGGCCTGGTCACTTCCTATGAACAAGGCTACGGCTGGAAGAACGCCGAAGTCGGCCGTGAACTCAATCGCCTGCTGCTGGAAAAAGGCATCGTCGTCGTCAGCTGGATCTGGCAAGCCGGCGGTGTCGCCTCGCGCACGATTCCTATCGTCGAACCGGAAGATGCGAAGGGCCTGAAGATCCGCGGCGGTTCGCGCGAGATGGACCTGATCCTGAAAGCCGCCGGCGCGGCCGTAGTGTCGCTGCCATCGAACGAGATTTATGCGGCGATGCAGACCGGCGCAATGGATGCGGCGCTGACCTCATCGACTTCGCTGATTTCATTCCGGCTTGAGGAAGTCTCGAAGAGCCTGACCACCGGTCGCGGCAAGGCTTACTGGTTCATGTTCGAACCGCTGATGATGTCGAAAGTTGTGTTCGACAAACTGAGCAAGGACCAGCAAGCCATCATCATGGCCGTCGGTGGCGAACTCGAAACGATGGCGCGCAAGTCGGCCCAGACCGACGATTCGCTGGTCGCTGCGGTGTACCAGAAAACCGGTGCGAAAGTGGTCGACCTGAGCGAAGCCACCGTCAAAAAATGGCAAACCATCGCCCGCGCAACCGCTTGGAAAGACTACGCCGAACGCAATGCCAATTGCGCCAATTTGCTCAAGCTGGCTGAGAAAACACTATGAGTCATGGTTTCGAACTCGAGCCGGTGAAAGGGCCGGCGGTCCCGGACAATCCGGTGGTGGCCAAATTGGCGAAGGCACTCGATGCTTTCAACCAGGGCTTGCTGATGCTGTCGATGGGCGCACTGATCCTCACTGCGCTGGTGCTGACCTACTCAGTCGTATCGCGCTATTTTTTCAAGCTGCCGACCGACTGGCAGGACGAGGCTTCGGTCTTCATGCTGGTGGGCGTGACCTTTTTTTGCTGCGCCTACGTGCAAGCGCTGCGCGGCCATATCGGCATCGAAGCGCTGGCATCTATCCTGCCGCCGCGCGTCAATGCGGCGCGGATGATGTTCGTTGATGTGATGTCGCTGCTGTTTTGCCTGTTCTTTTCGTGGAAGTCGTGGGCGCTGTTTCATGAAGCCTTTGTCGAAGGCTTCACGACCAGTTCAACCTTCGCGCCGCCGCTGTGGATTCCGTACGGGATGATGGCCTTCGGCATGAGCTTGCTGTCGCTGCAGATTGCGATGCAAGTGCTGATTCGCGTGACCAATGATTCCGGCAAGCGGGGTGCGCCATGAGCGAACTGACCCTGGGCCTGATGTATGGCGTGGCCACGCTGGTGGTGATGTTTTCCGGGATGCCGATTGCGTTCGCGCTGGGTGTGGTCGCGGTCAGTTTCATGTACTTTTTCATGCCGGCCTCGTCGCTTGATACGGTCACCCAAAACGTCTATGAAGAGATGGCATCTATCACCTTGTTGTCGATTCCGCTGTTCATTTTGAAGGGTGCCGCCATCGGCAAATCGCCGGCCGGAAAAGATCTGTACTCGGCCATCCACACCTGGCTACACAAGGTGCCGGGCGGACTCGGGATTGCCAACGTGTTTGCCTGCGCGCTGTTTGCGGCGATGGCCGGCTCGTCACCGGCGACCTGTTCGGCGATCGGCTCGGCCGGTATTCCGGAAATGCGCCGGCGCGGTTATTCGCCCGGATTTGCGGCCGGCATCATCGCCGCCGGTGGCACGCTGGGCATCCTGCTGCCGCCGTCGATCACGATGATTTTGTACGCGGTCGCTGCCGAGCAATCGCTGGGTCGCTTGTTCCTCGCCGGGATCGGACCGGGCGTGTTGCTGGTCGGGCTGTTCTCGGGTTATGCGGTGTATCGGGCACGCAAGGAATACCGGCTGGCGCATGCGGCTTTCCTGAACAATGGCACGGCCTCGGCCTACCTCGAAGTTGAACATTTCACGCTGGCCCAGAAAGTCGAAATGCTGCCGCGCGTGTTGCCGTTCATCGTCCTGCTGCTGGGCGTGATGGTGGCCTTGTACGGTGGGTATGCCACGCCGTCCGAGACCGCCGGGCTCGGCGCGATGCTGGCGCTGGTACTGATCGCCATCGTCTACGGCATCTGGAAGCCGCGTGACCTCGCACCTATCCTGAGTTCGACTATCAAGGAATCGTCGATGCTGCTGCTCATCATCGGCATGTCGCTGCTGTATTCGTACGTGATGAGCTATCTGCACATCAGCCAGTCGGCTGCGCAATGGGTGGTGGCGATGGAATTGTCGAAGTGGGTCTTGCTCACGGTGATCCTCTTGATGGTGGTCGTGTTCGGCTTTTTCCTGCCGCCGGTATCGATCATCCTGATGACCGCACCGATCATTTTGCCGCCGCTGAAAGCCGCCGGTTTCGACCTGATCTGGTTCGGCGTGGTGATGACCATCGTGATGGAAATGGGCTTGATTCATCCGCCGGTCGGGCTGAATATTTTCGTCATCAAGAACATCGCGCCGGACATTCCGCTGAAAGATGTGATCGTTGGCGTGATGCCTTTCGTTGGCCTGATGTTCGTCGCCGTGATCCTGTTGTGCGTGTTCCCGGAGATCGCTACCGGACTGCCAGCGATGCTGATGGGAGTGAAGTAAATGACTGCTGCTAAGGTAGTCGCGGCACCAGCGCGCATCTGGAATCACCAGCAGCGCAACCGCGAGGCCCGTCTTGCGCGGGTGCGCGGGCAGCTCGGCAGCGACCTGGCCGGCAAGATCGTGCCGGCCGGTCGCACCGGGGATTTGCTGCATGCAGTGCTCGAATGCGGCGACCGTGTCTGCCTCGAAGGGAACAACCAGAAGCAGGCCGATTTTCTGGGCAAGGCGCTGGCTGCGCTCGATCCATTGCGCATCAATCACTTGCACATGCTGCAATCGGTGCTGGCCTTGCCCGAGCATCTGGACGTGTTCGAAAACGGCATCGCGTCCAAGCTCGACTTTTCGTTTTCCGGCCCGCAGGCAGCGCGGCTGGCGCGGCTGGTCAGCAGCGGCAAGCTCGACATCGGTGCTATCCATACCTACCTCGAACTGTTCGGTCGTTACTTCGTCGACCTGACGCCGCGCGTCTCG
>AEPR01000716.1 GCA_000195205.2 Oxalobacteraceae bacterium IMCC9480
CGGCTGGCGGGAATGCCCGCTGCGGTTTGCTGCGCGATCAATTGCTCGACGGCGGCTTGTGACTTGCGCAAGCCGGCTTCGTCTTCGCGCCGGACCAGATCGGTACCGAGGATGTCGTACCACGCGCGCATCACGTAACCATTGTTGACCGTCACCGGCATCGTCGGCGCGTGCGGAAAGACGAAGCGGATGCCGGGGCAGCCGGTCAGGTCAAGTTCGTTGACGACAGGCGCAAAATCATTGCCATCGGCGCCGAGTCCATGCAACCAGATGACGGCGGCGGTCGGATTTGGCGAGGTGTCGAGGACGATGCAGTCGAGCAGGGAAGTGGTCATGGCGAATGGAAAAGAGAGTCAGGCCGGCTTGACCCGCAACGCGGATTTGGGCCGGAACACGGTGCAAACAGTCGGCTCGGTCTCGATGTACGGACCACCGATCAGATCGACGCAATACGGTACGGCGGCAAAGATACCAGCCACCAGTTGCTTGCCGTCGGCGTCTTTCAGGCCTTCGAGCGTTTCGCGGATCGATTTCGGCTGGCCGGGCAAATTCATGATCAGTGCAGCATGGTCGGTGGTCTCGCGGATCACCGCAACCTGTCGTGACAGGATAGCGGTAGGAACAAAGCGCAAACTGATCTGGCGCATCTGTTCGCCAAAGCCGGGCATCTCTTTGGTGGCGATTGCCAGCGTGGCTTCCGGTGTCACATCGCGTCGGGCCGGGCCGGTGCCACCGGTGGTCAGCACCAGATGGCAGCGCTCGTTATCCACCAGGTCGACCAGTGCCGCTTCGATGGCAGTGCGCTCATCCGGAATCAGCCGGGTGACGATGACCCACGGACTGGTCAGCGCGCTGGTGAACCAGTCACGCAAGGCCGGTATGCCCTGGTCTTCGTAAATGCCGGCCGAGGCGCGGTCGGACACCGAGATCAGGCCGATGCGCAGCAGGTCGGCGTCAGTCTTCGTCGTGGTCGTCATCTGCGTCGTCATCGGGCTTGGCCTTGGCGGCAACTTGCTTGAGGATCTGGAACAGTTCGCGGTAGGCCTTCGGCGGCTTGTTTTCCGCTTGCTCCTTGCGGGCATTACGGATCAGGCCGCGCAGATGCTGGGCATCGAGTTCCGGATTCTGGTCGAGCAAGTCGGTCAGGACTTTTTCATCGGTGAGCAATTTGTCGCGCCGGCGTTCCAGGGCGTGCATCGCATTGGTGTCGGCTTTCGACAGGCCGCGCCAGCTGTCGAGCGTGCGCTGGATGGCAGCGAGTTCGTCGTCATTGAGCGTGCGCATTTTTTTGCCGACGTATTGCAACTGACGGCGACGACCTTCGTGGTCCTTGATCAGCTGGCATTCGAGGATGGCTTCGCGCACATCTTCGGGCATCGGGACGCGCTTGACGCGGTCACGTGCTTCGGCGACCAGCTCGGCACCGAGCTTTTGCAGCGCAGTCATGTCGCGCTTGAGTTGGGACTTGGAAGGGCGTTCGTATTCCTGTTCGAATTCGGTCGATTGGAAGCCGCAGTTACCGCGATTGGGATTAGGCATGATGAAGTGATAAGGCGTAAAGCCATTCTATAAACGGCTGCTATGATAACCGCTTTACCGCCTTTCTCCCCAAATCCGCCCATGAGCGCAGCCGTCTTCAGCCATACCCCCGAACAAATGCAGCAACTCACCCAGGATGTCCTGCGCTACGCCCGCCAGCGCGGTGCCTCGGACGCCTCGGTCGAAGTCAACGAAGGCCAGGGCTTGTCAGTCACGGTGCGCAAGGGGCGGGTCGAAACCATCGAGCAAAACAAGGACAAGGGCGTCTCGGTGACGCTGTATCTCGGTAGCGAAGGCCATATGCGCAGCGGTAACGCCGATACCTCCGACTTCTCGCAACAGGCCCTCAAGGCCACCGTCGAAGCCGCATGGAACATCGCCCGTTTCACTGCCGAAGACAATTGCGCCGGCCTGCCCGATCCCGATCAGTACGAAAAAAATCCGCCTGACTTGCAGCTCTATCACCACTGGGATATCGATGCCGCCCAAGCGGTCGCGCTGGCGCAGCGCTGCGAAGCCGCCGCGTTCGCGGTCGATCCGCGCGTCACCAACAGCGAGGGGGCCGGCGTCTACGCGCAGCACTCGCAATTCATGATGGCGAACTCGCGTGGTTTCATGGGCGGCTATGCGTTTTCGCGGCACACGCTGTCGGTGTCGCCGATCGCCGGTCGCGGCAACGGCATGCAGCGCGATGACTGGTATTCGTCGCAGCGCGATCCGCAACGCCTGGCCAGTCCCGAAGCCATCGGCCGCTATGCCGCCGAGCGTGCGCTGGCACGACTGCGCGCACGCCAGCTATCGACCCGCAAATGCGCGGTGCTGTTCGAAGCACCGCTGGCCGTCGGCTTGCTGGGCACGTTCGTGCAAGCCGTCTCGGGCGGCGCGCTGTATCGCAAATCCACCTTCCTGCTCGACTCGCTCGGCAAGCAGGCACTGTCCGATCACATCCGCATTGCCGAAGACCCGTACGTCATCGGTGCCGTCGGATCGGCACCGTTCGATGATGAAGGTTGCCGCACGGTCGCGCGTGACGTGGTGGTCGATGGCGTCGTCCAAGGCTATTTTCTGTCGACCTATTCGGCACGCAAGCTGGGGATGGCGGGTACCGGCAATGCCGGTGGTTCGCACAACCTGACGATGTCGTCCAGCCGGACCAAGCCCGCCGATGACTTCAAGGCCATGCTCAGGCAGCTCGGCACCGGCTTGCTGGTCACCGAACTGATGGGCGAGGGCACCAATTACGTCACCGGTGATTACTCGCGCGGTGCCTCCGGCTTCTGGGTCGAGGGCGGCGTAATCCAGTATCCGGTCGAAGAAATCACCATCGCCGGCAACATGCAAACCATGTTCAAGCAGATCGTCGCGATCGGTGCCGACACCCATCTGCGCGGCACCAAGCAGACCGGATCGGTGCTCATCGAGAGCATGACGATCGCCGGCGACTGAGCACTCTCCGGCCTACAACTGCTGCAGGATCTCGCGTCCGATCGCGCCCAGCGGCACGATCTTGTCAACCGCATCAAGCTTGATGGCTTCTTTCGGCATGCCGAAGACGACGCAGCTTTCTTCGTCCTGCGCCAGCGTGCGGGCTCCGGCCTGACGCATTTCCAGCAAGCCCAGCGCGCCATCGTCGCCCATCCCGGTCATGATCACGCCGAGCGCATTGGCCCCCGCGCTTCTTGCGACTGAACGGAACAGCACGTCGACTGAAGGCCGGTGCCGGTTCACCAGCGGACCATCGATGACATCGACAAAATACTGCGCGCCGACGCGGCGCAGCAGCAGGTGCTTGCCGCCCGGCGCGATCAATGCCAGGCCTTGCACGACGCGGTCCTTGTGACGCGCTTCGCGCACTTCGATCTGGCACAGCATGTTCAGGCGGGCAGCGAATTCGGCGGTAAATTTTTCCGGCATGTGCTGCACGATGACGATGGCGGGCGACACGCGCGGCAAGCTCACCAGCACTTTTTCGAGGGCTTGCGTACCGCCGGTCGAGGTGCCGAGCGCGACGATGCGCTGCGTGGTCTTGATCATCGCGCCGTGGCCGGCGGCCGGCGGCAGGATCGCATCGGCGCTGAATTTTTCGACCACGATCAGCGGTTTGATGCTGGCTTTTGCCGCCTTCCTGACGGCACCGAGCAGCTCGCTCGCATGGTCGTCGAGGAATTGTCTGATGCCTAGCGGGGGCTTGGCGATGAAGGCCACGGCACCGGCGGCCAGCGCTTCGATTGCCGTGCGGTCAGCGGCGTCGGTCAGTGTCGAGCAGACCACGACAGGCGTCGGTCGCTCGCGCATGATCTGGCGTAAAAATGGCATGCCATCCCTGCCCGGCATGTCGACGTCGAGCACGATCACGTCGGGCCACTGAATCTTCATGCGCGCCGTTGCCAGCAGCGGAGTGGCGACTGCGCTGATGACCTCGATCTGCGGATCGGCACCCAGCACCTCGCCGAGCACCTGACGCACTAACGCCGACGCGTCGACCAGCATGACCCTGATCGGCTTCATTGCCGGTACCCGGAACAAGGCGAGGGCATCCCCGTTACGGCTTGCGGTAAATCGATGGCGACAGCGTCTCGACCTCGGTCGTGATGTCGTTCAGGCTCTCAGAATGGCCGATGCAAAAGTGCCCGCCCGGCTTGAGTTTCGACAGCACCCGCGCCACCACATCGCGCTTGGTGTCGTCGCTGAAATAGATCATCACGTTGCGCAGAAAAATCACGTCGAACAGGCCGATCTCCGGCAGCCGGTCGTTCAGGTTGACTTGCGCAAAGCGCACCTTGTTGCGGATGGCGCGCTCGATCAGCAAGGTGCCGGCGTGGTCGCCGCCACCCTTGAGGCAGTAGCGCGTCAGATAGGCTTGCGGGATATGGTCGGTGCGCTGCATCGAGTAGTGGCCGCTGCGCGCGCCGGCCAGCACGCTGCTGCTGATGTCGGAGCCGAACACTTCCCATGGCGTGCTGCCGAGGCTGTCGGCCAGCACCATCGCGATGCTGTAGGCCTCTTCGCCGGTCGAGCTGGCGGCACTCCAGACCCGGAACGGCTGGCCGCGTCCGACTGCTCCCAGCGCACGTGCGCGCAAAAAATCGAAGTGCGCCGGCTCGCGAAAAAAATAGGTTTCGTTGGTAGTCAGCAGGTCGATCGCAGTCTGGACTTCGTCGGGCTTTTCGCGGCTGCCGAGCAGCCGGAAATAGGCGCTGTAACTGTCGAGCTGGTAATGCGCCAGTCGCCTGGCCAGCCGACCGCTGACCAGCGCTTTTTTTGATGACGACAGCGTGATGCCGGCGGCCTCGAAAATGAAGCGCTGGAACTGACCGAACTCATGGTCGGTAATGACGGGCAGGCTCATCGTTGCTCAGGATGCCAATGCTGCTGGTGCATCGGCCAGTTGCGCCAGCGCGCCTAGCTCCTGGATAGACAGCACGCGGCTGATGTTGAGCAGGATCACGAACTTGCCATTGACCTTGCCCATGCCATCGATGAAATCGGTGCGGATGCGCGCGCCGAAGGCCGGGGCCGGTTCGATGTCGGCATCCGGAATATCGAGTACCGCATTGACCGCATCGACCACCAGCCCCATGTCGTGCGTGATGTCCTGGCGCTCGCCATCAGCGGCCGCGACTTCGACGATGACGGTGCAGGTGCGCTTGGTGATCGTTGTCGGCGGCTTGCCGAAGCGCGCCGCCAGATCCATCACCGGCACCACCGCACCGCGCAGGTTGATCACGCCGAGTATGCACTCGGGCATCATCGGCATGCGCGTCAGGCCGTCGTATTCGATGATTTCCTTGATGCCCAGAATGCCGATGGCGAACATCTCGCCACCGAGCAAAAAGGTCAGGTATTGCTTCGGTCCGCTAGCCACTGGCGCGGCTGTCGCGAGCACCAGTCCCTTGCTGTCAGTCTGCACAAGTGCGTTCATGGTGACGGCCTTCAAAAACGGGTGAACTGGGATTCGTCGAGCTCACCGCCACTGGCCCGGGCCAGTGCCATGGACGGCTTGTTGCTGCCGGCTTTCGGGCCACTGCTGTTGCCACCATAGTTGCGCTTCGGTGCCGCTTGCGCGCCGCTGCGGGCGATGCCGTCGAGCTTGAAGAAGGCCATCGTCGCTTGCAGTTGCTCGGCCTGGCTGCTCATTTCTTCGGCAGTCGCGGCCAGTTCTTCCGAGCTCGACGCGTTCTGTTGCGTGGTCTGGCTCAGCTGCATCACGGCCGCATTGATCTGGCTGACGCCGGACGATTGCTCGCTCGAGGCGGCCGCAATTTCCTGCACCAGATCCGAGGTCTTGCGGATGCTAGGCACCATCTCGTCGAGCAGCTTGCCGGCTTTTTCGGCCAGCTCGACACTGCTGCTGGCGACTTCGCCGATCTCTTGCGCGGCGATCTGGCTGCGTTCGGCCAGCTTGCGCACTTCGGCCGCGACGACCGCAAAACCCTTGCCGTGTTCGCCGGCACGGGCTGCTTCGATGGCGGCATTCAAGGCCAGCAAATTGGTCTGGTAAGCGATGTCGTCGATGAT
>AEPR01000715.1 GCA_000195205.2 Oxalobacteraceae bacterium IMCC9480
CCCTGCCACTGGCCGTTTATTTCGGTCGCGCCAAAGCCAGCGAATTCAGCATGGCGCTGCTGGGCTGGGGCACACTGGCCGGAGATTTTGGCATGCGCTCGCTGGTGGGCACGGCCAATCCGCAAACAGGATGGGGCTCATGGAACTGGGGTAATTACAGCAATCCGAAAGTCGACACCGTGATCCGCTCATCGCTGTCGGCGGTCGACCCGGCCGAACGCGAGAATTACGCACGGCAGGCGGCTGGTATTGCGCTGCAGGATAACGCGGTGATTCCTATGCATCATCAAATTGCCACGTGGGCAATGCGCAAGGGCTTGCGGTATGCGGCGCGGGTGGATGAATTTACTTTTGCGCAGCAGTTCAGGGCGGAGTAATTGGGGGGGGGCGGCGAGAGCTTTGGCTTTTTACCCAGCCGGGATATTTTTTTGTATGGAAAAATATCCGCTGATGCGGGAATGGATTCAATACTGGTTTAGCCCTGCGCAGGTGGGGCAATTGTCATGAAATTCCTCACCGTGCGAAAGCCGCAATAACGCAGATGCTGCGCCACGTCTCCGCTAGCGTCATCTGAAAATCAGATTGAAACGGCCTTGTTGCGCCGAATTGCTTGAGAAAGATAATGATTCAATTTCGACCGACTAGACCGTTGTAAAATCATTCACCTTGCCGGCTTGGCGACAGAATATCAATTTTTCAGTGCGAATAATGTAGATGAATAAACTTATAGATACACCACAGATACCGCTTTTCAAAGGCATGGAAAAAGCCGGACTTACAATAGACGCTGCCGCACAAAAAGCAAAGGTGTCATCAGCAACAATACGTAATTGGATCAAAACCAGTTATTTAAAAAAAAATTCTGATGGCAATATCGATATTGCTACATTCGAGCATTTTCTGGATCAAGTTGCTGGCCAGATAAAATTGGTCGGCCGGGCAAATAAATCATTTAAAGATACCCATGATCACAATGAACTTTCTGCTGATTTCATTAACAATATCTCCAAGCTCGAATTAAATATCGACGACCTTATAGAGAATTATGAATCGGCGCTATCGGATGCATTTAAAAACAAAGAAGGCATCTACTACACCCCTCCCCATATTGTCTCTAATTTATTACAGGGCGTTGATAAATCAGACCCGACCATGACATTTTTAGATCCATGCTGCGGATCGGGAAATTTTATTTTAAGGGCAATTGAACTAGGCATAGCGCCTCATAACGTATTTGGTTTTGACACGGACCCGGTGGCGGTTGAATTTACAAAAAGAAGAATTTATGAACGAACTGGATACCGCACGGAAAATATCATAGTCGCAGATTTTTTTGAAGAAGCACTCAAACCGACGACCAGGAAATTTAATTTCATTTACACCAATCCACCGTGGGGAAAAAAACTCTCCAAAGAGGAAAAGGAACGATTTGGTAAATTATTTCAATCCAATAAAAGTCTGGATACGTGTTCTCTTTTCTTTTTCGCATGCTTGAATTGCCTGGAAAAGGATGGTGAAATCGGGCTTTTGCTTCCCGATTCATTTTTTAATATTGCGACCTTTGAAAGTGCCAGAATTAAAGCCTTGTCATACGATATGGTGAGGCTGATTGACTATGGGAAACCATTCAAAGGTTTGATTACTAAGGCATTTGCTTTTGTTATTAAGAAAAGAATGTCGAATAAAAATGTTTCATCTATTTATTGTGAGACAAAGGGTAAATGCTATAGTAGATCGGCAAACTCGTTTGTAAATAATCCAAAATCTATCATCAACTTTCAGTGCGATTCCGAAGCGGCTAAGGTAATTGAGCATGTCTTTTCTATCCCTCATATAACGCTGATGAAGCGTGCCCACTGGGGACTTGGAATAGTTACCGGAAATAATGAAAAATTTTCCCGACCAACAGCAAGCGACGGCTATATTCCGGTTTTTAGAGGGGCAGATATAAAGAAAAATGGATTGCTTGATCCAGAAGTCTTCATACCCGGTGATTTAGCTTTGTATCAGCAGGTCGCACCAGCGCGTCTCTATGAGGCAGAAGTAAAACTAATATACAAATTCATTTCTTCAGATTTGTGTTTCTTTTGCGATACTCAACAGCGCTATATTTTGAATAGTGCGAATATGTTAATTCCCGATATCGATTTCCCGATATCAGCAAATCAGCTTTGTAGCTTGTTGAACAGTGACTTCCTGAATTGGCTCTTTTCTGAATTATTTAAAACACACAAAATTTTAAGAGGTGATCTGGAAAT
>AEPR01000714.1 GCA_000195205.2 Oxalobacteraceae bacterium IMCC9480
TTTCGGTGGCACCGTCACCGACGATGGCAAGTACCTGATCATCACTGTCTGGCAGGGCACCGAGCGCAAGTCGCGGGTCTATTACAAGGATCTGGCCGATGACAAGAATCCGGTCGTGCCCTTGCTCGATGCTTTCGATGCGGCGTACAGCTTCATCGACAACAACGGTCCGGTCTTCCTGTTTCGCACCGACAAGGACGCGCCGCGCAGCCGCATCGTCGCCATCGATATCGGCAAGCCAGCCGTCGCCGACTGGAAAGAGCTGGTGCCGGAAGCACCCGAGACCCTGCTGTCGGCCAACCTGGTCGGCAACCGGCTGGTGGGTAGCTACCTGCAGGATGCCCACAGCCGGATCAAGGTGTTCGACCTGAATGGCCGCTTCCAGCATGACGTGGGCTTGCCCGGTCTGGGCACCGCATCCGGTTTCGGCGGCAAGCGCGATGAGGCGGCCACCTATTACTCGTACACGGGCTTCACGACGCCGACCACGATCTACCGCTACGACATCGCCAGTGATAGCAGCAGCGTGATCCGCCAGCCGAAGGTTGCGTTCGACCCAAGTGCGTACGAGACGCGCCAGGTTTTTTATCGCAGCAAGGATGGCACGCGCGTGCCGATGTTCATCGTCAACCGCAAGGGCATCAAGCTCGATGGCAGCAATCCGACTTATCTGTACGGCTACGGTGGCTTTAATATTTCACTGACACCGGCGTTTTCGGTGGCCAATCTGGCCTGGATGGAAATGGGCGGCGTCTATGCGGTGCCCAACCTGCGCGGTGGTGGCGAGTACGGCGAAAGCTGGCACCAGGCCGGCACCAAACTGCAGAAACAGAATGTGTTCGATGACTTCATTGGCGCGGCCGAATGGTTGATCGCCAACAAGGTCACGTCGACACCAAAACTGGCCATCGGTGGCGGCAGCAATGGCGGCTTGCTGGTCGGGGCGGCGCTGACGCAGCGACCGGAATTGTTTGGTGCGGCACTGCCTGCAGTCGGCGTGATGGACATGCTGCGCTTTCACAAGTTCACCATCGGCTGGGCCTGGACTGCGGATTATGGCTCGTCCGACGATGCCGCGCAGTTCGCGGCGTTGCGGGCGTATTCGCCGCTGCATAATTTGCGCAGTGGCACCTGCTATCCGGCAACGCTGGTGACCACCGCCGACCACGATGACCGGGTCGTGCCGGCGCACAGCTTTAAGTTCGCCGCAGCGGAACAGGCGGCGCAGGCAGGACCGGCACCGGTGCTGATCCGCATCGAAACCAAGGCCGGCCACGGAGCCGGCAAACCGACCGGCAAGCAGATCGAGGAAGTCGCCGACCGCTGGGGTTTCCTGACCCGGGTGCTGGAGATGGTGCCGCTCAAACCCTGAAGCGCAGACATAAAAAAGCCGGATCGCAATCCGGCTTGTCGTGTTCTGCGAGCGGTCAGCTCAGCTTGATTCAAAGGTCGCCTTGTCATCACGCCGGCGGCTGACAAACGCGACCATGCCCACTCCCAGCAGCATCATCGCCAGAGAACCCGGTTCCGGCACGGCGCTGACCGAGACGGCATCCAGATAGGAGCCGTAGCTGGCCTGCGATTTGGGTCCTGTCGAAGCGAACGACAGGAACGAATTGGTACTGTTGGCCAGCACCGAGTAGGAATAAGATTTCCAGCCCGAGTTGAACGGTGCCGATACGGTACCGACGACAATGCCATTCCAGAGCACGTTCATCGAGCTTGCCTCGCTGGAAGTCTGGTCAGGTCGCCCCGAATACAGAAAGCTCAGTGCGTACAGGCCATTGGTCGTGGTCTGCAAGGTCTGCCCGATGGTTGTCAGCTTGGCGCCATTGAGTTCCAGATATTGCTTGCCATCGACGGCCGCGTTGAAGTTACTTTGTCCGCCGAAATTACTGCCGCGCTGGATTTCGAAGTTATCCGATGAAGTCCATCCGGTGACCGTTGACAATGAGGTCCACGGCACGCTGATCTGTTCGGTCTCGAAGCTGCCATTGTTGACGATATTGACTGCTGCCTGCGAACCCATGCTGATCAGTGCCAGCACTGCACCTGTTGCGAGAGTCTGAAATGTCATGATGTTGCTCCGAGAAGTAATGCACCGAAAGGCCAAATGGTGGTTTCGTAAGACCTGATGGCGATGTTGCAACACCATCAATTTCGGATGGTAGTACAAAGGTTCCATCCATTTTCGGAGTTATCAAAAGTTCACATTTTGTGCAATATTCCCGGGTACAGCGGCCTCTATATGGCGCGGATCTGCTCCCAGTCAGTCTGGCCCTGGAAGATCTTTTCTATCCCGTCCTGGCGCAGCGTCATCATGCCCTCCGACACCGCCACCTGCAGGATCTCCGGCACATTGGCGCGCGCATGGATTTTCTTTTTCACGGCAGCCGTTGCGATCAGCACTTCGTGCACGCCCAGCCGGCCCTTGTAGCCACTGTCGTTGCACAGTTCGCAGCCATTGGCCTTGTACAGCGTGATGGCACCATCATTGTTGCCATAGTGCTGGTGCCAGCGCAGCAGGACGGCTGCTTTGTCGAGTTCGGTTTCGAAGCAGTATTCGCTGGCGAGCATGTCGAGCTCGTCGTCGCCGGCTTCATGCCATGTCTTGCAATGGTTGCACAGGCGGCGCGCCAGTCGCTGTCCGACCACGCCCAGCAGTGCATCGGCAAAATTGAACGGATCGAGGCCGAAGTCGAGCAGCCGCACTACGCTCTCGGCGGCGCTGTTGGTGTGCATCGTCGAGAACACCAGATGACCGGTCAGTGATGCTTCGATGACGGTCTTGGCGGTTTCCGGATCACGCGTTTCGCCCACCATGATGACGTCCGGATCGGCGCGCATGAAACTGCGTAGCACGGCGGCAAAGGTCCAGTCGATCTTGGCTTGCACCTGCACCTGACGCAGTCCGTCCTGGGTGATTTCGACCGGGTCTTCGACGGTCCAGATCTTGCGCTCGGGCGTGTTGATGTAGTTCAGCAGCGAATGCAGCGTGGTGGTTTTGCCGGAGCCGGTCGGGCCGCAGACAAACAGCAGTCCATGCGGCTTCAAGGCCAGTCTCTTGAGCCCCTCAATGGCATACGGCGACAAGCCCAGGCTCTCGATCGAGACCGCCTTCGGTGCTGCCAGGATACGCATCACGATGTCTTCCAGACCCTCGGTCGTCGGAATCGTCAGCACCCGCAATTCGATCGCCGCCGGACCGTATTGTTCGAAGTTCATCTTGCCGTCCTGCGAGCGGCGTTTTTCGGAAATGTCGAGCCGGCACATGATCTTGATGCGCGATACCAGGGCATTGCGAAACTGCGCCGGAATTTCCGAATACGCCTGCATCACGCCGTCCTTGCGGAAGCGGACCCGTGTGGGCCGGTTGCCTTTCATGTTTTCGATGTGGATGTCCGAGACACCCTGGTCGTTGGCATCGATGATGATCTTGTTGACCAGTCGCACCAGCGTGTTGTCGGACTCGGTGATGATTTCGGTCGGCAGGTCGAACTTGATATCGTCGGCACCAAGCTCGTAGACCAGTTCGGCGATGTTGCCGCCGTCGCTGTGGAGGCCATAGACCTGGTTGATCACCAGTGTCAGGTCATCGACTGAGGCCATGACCGGGTCGATCTTCAGCTTGGTGGTGAAGGCCAGTTCCTGCAGGGGCTGGTTGGCCAGCGGATTTTCCATCGCCACCACCATGCGCGTGCTGGTCTGGTAAAGCGGCATGACCTTGTACTTGCGCACGAAGTCGGCGGGCACCGCCTTCACCAGTGCCGGATCGAACTTGAAGCCGCGCAAGTTGACGAAGGGGATGCCCAGTTTTTGCGCCAGCACGCGCTTGATCGTATCGAGGCTGACAAAGTGCATCTCGACCAGGATGTCGCCCAGCGGCACTTTGCGGTTCAGTGCCTGTGCGGTCAGGGCATCGGCGAGTTGCAATTCGGTGATCAGGTTTTCTTGCAGGAGAGCTTCGCCCAGTCGCAATTGCGGTTTGTTTTTCTGGCTTTGCAGTGCGGTTTCGATGTGCTCCTGGGTGATGATGTTTTGCTGTTTCAGGTAATCGCCCAGCTTTTGCGTGCGTAACTGTTCCTGCTTTTCGAGGCCGGCGCTGATCTTGTTTTCGCTGACGATTTTTTCATCGACCAGGATTTTTCCGAGTTGTTCGCCGATCTGGTAATTCCTGACGACTTCCGCCGGAATAAAACAGCGGATTACCTGGCTGCTGCCGTCGACCGGCACATACAGGAACAAGCCAAAGGGTTTCGAGACCAGTCCGCGCGTCTGCGTCACGAACGGCTCGCCCTGGTGATAATTGATCACGCACTTCTGGCTCAGCAACGGGACAGTGGCGACATCGGTCAGGACATCCGAAAGGAGCAATTGCGTCATCCCGACCGGGTCTGTCAGGCGCAGCATGCGCAGGTTACTGAAGGCGATACGTACGCTGCTTGTTGCGCGACGGGTGCGGAATTCAAGAAAGGCTTCGGCGCCGTCGAGCCTGACGAGCATGCCATCCTGGCTGCGATTGTTCTGCATCGTGACATCGGCGGCTTCGACGTCATTGCCATCGAGTCCGCCGGTTGCCGACATCACATCGTAATGGGCAGGCACTGGCCATTTGAAATCGGTCAGCATTGGTTGGGCGTCGGTTGGTAATCGGTTGCGTGATGCATTGCGCTCTCCTGAAACGGGTAATGCAGCCTTTATGGTGACCACATGCGGACGTGATCTGCGCCCGAGTTTAACTGATGTTTTCTGGCGCGCACGATCTTGAACACGGTCGCTGACGGCCCCATCTGCAACGGGTTATTACCCGACTACCATGGAGAATCACGATGACCCCCACTGAATCCCAGATGCTCAATGATTTCCTGGTGCAATTGCGCCAGGTGCAAGGCATACAGAAGGATCCCGAAGCCGCGACCCTGATTGCCGAGGCTGCTGCCGCGCAACCCGATGCCCTGTATTTGTTGGTACAGCGCTCGCTGATGCAGGATCAGGCGCTGGAGCTTGCCAACACACGCATTGCCGCCCTCGAAGCGCAAGCCCGGCCGCTTGTCGCCGCGGCTCCAAGCAGTTTTCTGGATAGCGGCAACAATGCCTGGGGACGCTCGGCTGCGCCAGCCAGTGCTCCCGCCTACAGTGCCCCCCGCGCACAAGCGATGGCTCCGGCGGTCGGCGCTCCCCCGGCAAGCGGGCCTGCAGTTGCCGACGCCGCTCCGGCGCGCGGCGGATTTCTTGGCGGTGGCGGAGGTAATTTTCTGGGTACCATGGCCGCGACGGCCGCTGGCGTGGCAGGGGGAGCGCTGCTGTTCCAGGGTATCGGCAGCATGATGGGGCATCACGGTGCCGGCGCTGCAGCAGCGGCTGCACCGCAGAGCAACGCGTTTTCGTCGATGGCGGACAGCGTCGACAAGACGCCGGCAACTACTCCCGCCGCCCCTGTTGCGGCGTCCGGCGACACCGACACGAGCGTCGCCGGTGGGGCTGACGATGCAGGCGACTTCGACTTCGGGGATGACGATTCGATGGCCTGACCGGTTGCCGCTATAAAAAAAGGGGGGCGGGCAATCAGCCCGCCCCCCTTTTTTTTCATGTCAGCCGGTTTAAACGGTGACTGCCGCTTCTTGCTCTGCCGGTGCCGAGGTCCGGATCAGGTGATCGAAGGCGCTCAATCCGGCTTTCGATCCTTCGCCCATGGCAATGATGATTTGCTTGAACGGGATGTTGGTGACATCGCCGGCAGCAAACACGCCAGGGATAGAGGTCTGGCCGCGCGCATCGATTTCGATCTCGCCACGGTTGGTCAGGGCGACCGTGCCCTTGATCCAGTCCGTGTTCGGCAACAGGCCGATCTGCACGAAGATACCTTCGAGGTCGACGGTATGTGCCGAACCGTTCGTGCGGTCGGTGTAGTGCAAGCCATTGACACGGGTACCGTCGCCGGAGACTTCCGTGCTCAAGGCGCTGGTGATGACGGTCACGTTCGACAGGCTGTACAACTTGCGCTGCAAGACCGCATCAGCGCGCAACTGGGTGTCGTATTCGATCAGCGTGACGTGCGAGACGATACCGGCCAGGTCGATGGCTGCCTCGACACCCGAGTTACCACCGCCAATGACGGCGACACGTTTGCCTTTGTACAGCGGACCATCACAGTGCGGGCAATAGGCGACGCCACGGTTGCGATATTCCTGCTCGCCCGGGACGTTCATTTCGCGCCAGCGCGCACCGGTGGCAAGGATGACCGAACGGGCTTTCAGGCTGGCACCGCTGGCGAGCTTGATTTCGATCAGGTCGCCGGGGATCAGGGCTGCCGCACGCTGCAGGTTCATCACGTCGACGTCATATTCCTTGACGTGCTGTTCCAGGGCTGCGACCAGTTTCGGCCCTTCGGTTGCCTTCACGGAAATGAAGTTTTCGATTCCCATCGTGTCCATGACCTGGCCACCAAACCGCTCGGCGACGATGCCGGTGCGGATACCTTTGCGGGCGGCATAAATCGCAGCCGATGCGCCGGCGGGGCCGCCACCGACGATCAGGACGTCGAAGACATCCTTCTGCGAAATTTTCTCGGCGTCACGCTTGACCGAACCGGTATCGAGCTTGGCAAGGATTTCAGGCAGCTCCATGCGGCCCGAATCGAACAGCTCGCCATTGAGGTAAATGCTCGGTACCGACATGACATTACGTTCCTTGACTTCGTCCTGGAACAGCGCGCCGTCGATCATGGTGTGGCGGATTTTCGGGTTGATGACGGCCATCAAATTCAATGACTGAACCACTTCCGGGCAGCTGTGGCAGGACAGCGAGATATACGTCTCGAACTGGTAATCGCCATCAAGATTGCGGATCTGTTCGAGCACATCGGCGTCGGTTTTCGGCGGATGGCCACCGGCTTGCAGCAAGGCCAGGATCAGCGAGGTGAACTCATGGCCCATCGGAATGCCGGCAAAGCGGATACCCATGTCGGCACCGACGCGGTTGATCGCGAAGGATGGCGTGCGGTGACCGTCGTTGCGGTGTTCGCGCAGCGTGACCATGGCGGACATGCCGTTGATGTCATTGAGCAGCGACAGCATCTCTGCCGACTTGGCACTGTCGTCCAGTGAGGCGTCGATTTCGATCGGCATCACGACTTTTTCAAGGTAGGTTTTTAATTGGGCTTTGGTAGTTGCGTCCAGCATGATGGGCTCGCTTTCGGAATGAGATACAGATAGGCGCCTGATTCAGCGCGAAGGGCAGGGTGCAGTACC
>AEPR01000713.1 GCA_000195205.2 Oxalobacteraceae bacterium IMCC9480
AAAAACACAGCACTCTGCAAACACGAAAGTGGACGTATAGGGTGTGACGCCTGCCCGGTGCTGGAAGATTAAATGATGGGGTGCAAGCTCTTTGATTGAAGTCCCAGTAAACGGCGGCCGTAACTATAACGGTCCTAAGGTAGCGAAATTCCTTGTCGGGTAAGTTCCGACCTGCACGAATGGCGTAACGATGGCCACACTGTCTCCTCCCGAGACTCAG
>AEPR01000712.1 GCA_000195205.2 Oxalobacteraceae bacterium IMCC9480
TGTCAAAATTAAACACTTTAGATAGAATTTTGAACGCAAAACGCGTTGACAATCCAGTCATGCCTTCGTCCATTCCAGCATAGTCCGTGTATTCATGCATTGACTTTGCTTTTGGATCTGTATCCTTCAGATTCTCGCCGTCATACACAAGTAGTTTGCTGAAGATACTTGAGTTTTCCGGATCAGCTAATCGAGATAAAACCGCGAATTGCGCCATCATTTTCAAAGTACCTGGTGCACAGGGAGCTTGTATTAACGATGAATTTTTTAATAATTTTTCATAAATTTTTGTTTCGTCGCTGACGCGAAGACAATACGGTACTTTTACAATATAAATACGGTCTAGGAATGCTTCGTTATTTTTGTTGTTTTTGAAGGTTTTCCACTCGGATTCGTTGGAATGTGCAAGGATGACTCCATCGAACGGAATAGCGCCAAATCCTTCTGTTCCCTTGAAGTTTCCTTCTTGGGTGGCGGTCAATAATGGATGGAGTACTTTTATCGGAGCTTTAAACATCTCTACAAATTCCATTAGTCCCTGATTTGCAAGGCAGAGACCACCGGAATAGCTGTACGCATCAGGATCATCCTGTGAATATTCTTCTAGTTTTCGAATATCAACTTTTCCAACCAGCGATGAAATATCCTGGTTATTTTCGTCGCCTGGTTCAGTTTTCGAAATTGCAATTTGTTTAAGGATCGATGGATAGCGCCTGATTACGCGAAACTGATTTATATCACCATTCATTTCCTCGAGGCGCTTGACTGCCCAAGGACTAGGGATTGATCTGAGATAGCGACGTGGGATACCGTACTCTTCTTCAAGAATTACACCGTCTTCGATCTCGTTGAACAGGCCGAGGGGGCTTTCATTGACCGGCGAGCCTTTGATCGAGTAAAAGGGTATTTTTTCCATCAGTGCTTTTAGCTTTTCGGCGATCGATGATTTTCCACCGCCCACGGGTCCAAGTAGATAAAGTATTTGCTTGCGTTCCTCCAAGCCTTGAGCCGCATGTCGAAAATATGAAACGACTTGTTCGATTACTTCTTCTGTGCCATAAAATTCTTTAAAAGCAGGATAGATTTTAATAATTTTATTCGCAAAAATACGCGAAAGCCTAGTGTCATTACGTGTATCGATCAGTTCGGGCTCGCCGATAGCGGCGAGCATTCTTTCCGAGGCTGTGGCGTAGGTAAGTCTGTCTTGCTTACAGAGATCAAGATATTCTTGCAAGGAAAACTCGTCCTCCCGAGTCCGTTCGTATCGTGCTGCGTAATTGTCAAAGATTTTCATGAAGATGTCCTTTGGAGTTATGCCAACGACGGGAGTCCTTTTTACTTCTTGAATCTGCTTGCGGGAGTGATTAAATAATACGCGTAGTTTAGAATTTTCGTGTCGTTTCTATGTCGCACTGTTACCTATAAAGTGCATTTCGTTCCCCGAGGTATGAAGCGCAGCTGAAAACTAATAGTTGCTCAAAGGTTAATGCAAAGAAGAAATTTGCGATTCACTTGTAGGTATATCCCGTACAGGTACAAAAAAAGCAAGCCCCATAAGCGCTACCGTTGGTCATCAGCACAGTAAGCTTTTTGATATCTACTTGCACAGCGCTTGTCAGAACGTCGGTCAATCCTGATGAGAGTCGG
>AEPR01000711.1 GCA_000195205.2 Oxalobacteraceae bacterium IMCC9480
CGCACCCGTAACTGGCTATCCACCACTGCCAGCGGATCCGATCCGGAACCCATTTTGCAGGTACCTACCGGATGAAAAATTGTGGTGCCAATATCGCCGGCCGCACGGATCAAGGCTTCTTCAGAAAGCAATTCCGGCCCTGGCTTAAGCTCGGTTGCCGCGTATTTTTTCAGTGATGGCGCATTGATGATGGTCCGCGTCAGGCGCTGCGCATCGGCTGCCACATGCCGGTCTTCGGCCGTATGCAAATAATTCGGCGTGATTTTTGGTGCTTGTGCCGCGTCTGCATAAGCGATCCGGACATGACCACGCGATGTTGGGCGCAGATTGCAAACGCTCGCCGTAATTGCCGGAAACGCGTGCAAGGGTTCACCAAATTTTTCCAGCGAAAGAGGCTGCACGTGATACTGCAGATTCGGCCTCAACAGCGACGGATCCGAACGCGCAAAAGCCCCTAGTTGCGACGGTGCCATCGACATCGGTCCCTTCTGCGTCAACGCGTATTCAAGACCGATTTTCATTTTGCCGAACCAGCTATTGGCCATCGTGTTCAAGGTCTTGGTATTGACCACTTTGAACACCATACGGATCTGCAAATGATCCTGCAGATTTTCACCAACGCCTGGCAGATCGACGACTGGCACGATGCCGTTTTCCTTCAGCAGCGAGGATGAACCGATACCGGACAATTGCAGGATTTGCGGCGAACCGATTGCGCCGGCAGAGAGCACCGTTTCGCGCACGGATTCCGCGGTCCATGACTGATTGCCACCCGTGAACTCGACACCTGTACATCGAACACCATCGGGCCCTTGTTCCAGTTTCAGGCGTTGTACCTGGCAGCCGGTCATGATGTCGAGGTTGCCGCGATTGCCAGCTGTTTTCAGAAATGCCTTGGCAGTGCTGACGCGCACACCGCGACGCTGATTCACATCGAAGTAGGCAGATCCGTTGTTGTCGCCACGATTGAAATCATCGGTTTTGGGAATGCCAACTTCAGCTGCCGCATCGCGGAAGGCATCGAGTATTTCCCACGACAAGCGCTGTTTTTCAACCCGCCATTCGCCACCGGCACCGTGAAACTCGGTGCCGCCGCCGTAATGGTCCTCACTCTTTTTGAAGAGTGGCAGCACATTCTCCCAGCGCCATGCATCGTCATCGCAAGAATTGGCCCAACCATCGTAATCCTGCGACTGGCCACGCATGTAAATCATGCCGTTGATGGAGGAAGACCCCCCCAACACTTTGCCGCGTGGATAACCGAGACTGCGACCGTTCAAACCTGCCTCAGCCTCGGTCTTGTAAAGCCAATCAGTGCGGGGATTGTTGATGCAGTACAGGTAACCGACCGGAATGTGTATCCAGAGATAATCATCCTTGCCACCTGCCTCCAGCAACAATACCCGTACCGTCTTGTCTTCCGATAAGCGCTTCGCCAACACGCAACCGGCAGAGCCGGCCCCGATGATGATGTAGTCGTACTTGCCTGCTGATTGGGCCATGACTAATACCGCCCTTCTACTTCGCTACCGGCATCGTGAATTCGGCACCTTTATCGATTGTCTCCGGCCAGCGCTGCATGATGGATTTGTAACGCGTATAAAAGCGGACGCCTTCTTCGCCATAGGCATGCGTATCACCAAACAACGAACGCTTCCAGCCGCCAAAAGAATGCCAGGCCATTGGTACTGGAATGGGTACATTGATACCCACCATACCCACCTCGATCCGACGCGAAAACTCGCGTGCCGTATTGCCATCGGAAGTGAACAAGGCTACGCCATTGCCAAATTCATGAGCGTTGATCAGCTCAACTGCAGCTGCAAAATCAGGTACCCGGACTATGCACAACACTGGGCCGAAAATCTCTTCGTTATGGATTTTCATGCCTGGCTTGACATGATCGAACAAGGTGCCACCGAGGAAAAAACCGTTTTCATGGCCGGGTACCGTGAGACCACGACCATCTACCAGCAAGGTCGCACCTTCATCGATACCGTCCTGGATGTAGCCTTCGATTTTTGCCTTGTGGACACCGGTGACGACCGGGCCCATTTCGGCAGCATCTTCCATTCCGTTCATGACTTTCAGGGATTTGACGCGGGGAATCAGCGCTTCAACCAACTTGTCTGCCACCGCACCGACGGCCACCGCAACGGAAATTGCCATGCATCGCTCACCAGCTGACCCGTAAGCTGCACCGATCAGCGCATCTACCGCCAACTCCAGGTTAGCGTCCGGCATCACGACCAGGTGATTTTTTGCGCCACCGAGTGCCTGTACGCGCAATGGGTAAGCGCCTTTGCGTTTCGCCCCTTCGGTATAAATGTATTCAGCAATCGGGGTTGATCCGACAAACGACACGGCTTTCACATCGGGATGCTGCAACAGCGCATCCACTGCCACCTTGTCGCCCTGCACCACATTGAAAACACCTTTTGGCAAACCGGCTTGCTGAAACAAATCAGCCAATAACATTGAGGCGGAAGGATCTCGTTCGGACGGCTTCAGGATAAACGTGTTGCCGGTTGCTATTGCCATCGGCGCCATCCACAAAGGGACCATGACTGGAAAATTAAACGGCGTGATACCGACCGTGACGCCCAGTGGCTGGCGCATTTGCCAGTTATCGATGCCACCGCCGATATTGTCTGAAAACTGTGTTTTA
>AEPR01000710.1 GCA_000195205.2 Oxalobacteraceae bacterium IMCC9480
CCTTCGACAAGCTCAGGACGAACGGAAAACAGGTGCCGGGAATCGCGTAGGGCAGTTGAGCCGCATAACAGTATCTACGTGTGCTTTTTTTTAACCTGAACCTGAACCCGCCATGACGACTCGCTCCAAGCTGTGTACTTCCTTCCTGTTTGACCGCCGCACAATCGCCGCCCTTGCCGGTACGCTGGCCATGCCTTTTGTGCTGGCACAATCGGTCACGCCGGTCGAACCCGTCGTGGTCAGTGCCAGCCGTTCGGCACAGACCCGCTTCGATGCGCCGGCTGCCATCGACGTGATCCAGGTCGATCCGTTTACCACCATGTCGCCGCTGGTGAACCTGTCCGAACTGCTGGGATCGGTGCCCGGCCTGCAAGTGCGCGAGCGGCAGAATTTTGCCCAGGACTTGCAGATTTCGGTACGCGGTTTTGGTACCCGTTCAACCTTCGGCGTGCGCGGTGTGCGCATCCTGGTCGATGGCATTCCGGCGACGATGCCGGACGGCCAGGGCCAGGCGGCCACAGCCAATCTGGCCGCCGCCTCGCGCATCGAAGTCTTGCGCGGACCGATGGCGCAGCTGTACGGCAATGCCGCCGGCGGCGTGGTCCAGATCTTCACCAAAAATCCGCCACGCGGCGATGAACCGATGACCGGCTCGGTCACTGCCGGCGTCGGCTCGGATGGCCAGCGCCAGCTCGGTGCCTCGATTGCCGGTGGCAATGACGTCATCGGTGGCACCATCGATGTGTCGACCTATTCGACCGATGGCTATCGCGATCACAGCGCCGCGGAGCGCACGCAATTTTCCGGCAAGGTGGTCGTGCGACCGTCGGCGGCGACCACCATCACCGGACTGGTTGGTTACTTCAACCAGCCGGAATCGCAGGACCCGCTCGGTCTGACGCGCGCTGCGTTCGAACAGAATCCGCGCCAGGTCATCCCCGGCGCGCTGCTGTTCGACACCCGCAAAACCATCGAACAGCAACAGGTCGGCGTCGTCGTCGAGCACAAGCTGGGCGAGAACGACACGCTCAATGCGCGCGTGTATTCGGGCACACGGCAGGTGTTCCAGACGCTGTCGTTCAAGGGCGATGGCGCGACCCAGTCCGGCGGCGTGATTGACCTCGACCGCAACTATGCCGGCCTCGGCCTGACCTGGAATCACAAGATGAAGGTCAATGACCTGCCGCTGAACTGGACGCTGGGTGTCGAGGCCGACAACCTGCGCGAACTGCGGCGCGGCTACGTCAACAACAACGGCACGCCAGGTGCCCTGAAACGCGATGAAAAAGATACTGCCCGCGACCTGGATTTCTTTGGCCAGCTGGACTGGACTTTCTCGCCGCAATGGCGTGCCACGGCAGGCGTGCGCGCGAGCCGCGTGCGGCTTGGTGTCGATGACAACTTTGGCGCGGATGACAGCGGCAAGGTCGAGTTCAAGAAGACCAGCCCGGTCGCCGGTCTGGTCTGGAGTGTCGCCGACAACATCAACCTGTACGCCAATCTGGGCAAGGGTTTCGAAACCCCGACGCTGGCCGAATCGGCCTACAGCACCGGCGGTGCCGGCCCGAACCTGAGCTTGCGTCCGTCGACCAGCACGCAAGGTGAAATCGGCGCCAAGATCAAGAGCGGCCGGCATGCAATCGACCTGGCGGTGTTCGATGCGCGCAGCAAGGATGAGATCGTGCCGACCCAGACCAGCAATGGCCGTTCGATTTTCCAGAATGTCGATGGCGTGCAGCGTCGCGGCATCGAGTCCTCGTGGCAGGCCCGCTGGGACAACAAGCTGACAACGCGCGTGGCGTACACCTGGCTCGATGCCAGTTTCCGCGAGGCCTACAACACCAGTCCGGACACCCGCATCGCTGCCGGCAACCGCCTGCCGGGCGCACCGGAACACAGCCTCTATACCGAAGCGCTCTACCAGATGACCGACGCGGTCAGCGCCGGCCTCGAGATGCGCGCCGAATCGAAGGTCTACGTCAACGACGTCAACAGCGCCGCCGCGCCCGGCTATGCGGTGCTCAATGCACGTAGTGGTTACGCCTTCAAGGCCGGTGCCGCCAACCTGTTCCTGTTCGGGCGCATCGACAATCTGCTCGACAAGCACTATGCCGGCTCGGTGATTGTCAATGACAGCAACGGGCGCTTTTATGAAGCGGCTGCGGGACGGCGTTTGTTTGTCGGGTTGCGGGTGGCGTTGTAGGGCAGGATTGACGCGGGATGGATGTGTGATGGATCGATCCCGTACCGGCTATTTTGCGAGCCGGTTACGGCCTCGACGCTTGACTTCACAAAGGCATCACCCTATCTTTACTTGGACGTACAAAGTAAGGAGAAGAGCATGTCCATCCTGAGCCAGAAACGGCAAGTCACCCTACCCAAAGACCTCTGTGACCGGCTGCTTGTCCAGCCCGGTGACGATCTCTCGATTGTCGAACACGAAGGGCGCATCACACTCATTAAAAGAACAGCAGGCAGTAGCGACGGCGTCCTGCGTCGCTTGAAGACCAACGAAAAAATTTCTGACGATGCGTCGCTGCACGACTCCCTCGGCAGGAAGCATGTTCGCAGGTCTGCGCTTGCTTGACTGCTACTGCGCCCTCGGCTTGGTCATGGCGGAGCACAGACAGTTTCATCAACCGCAAG
>AEPR01000709.1 GCA_000195205.2 Oxalobacteraceae bacterium IMCC9480
TCGTAGGGTGCAATAACCGCAGGGTGACAGCCAGACATTCGTTGCGGTCGCAAATAAGTCCTTTATTAAAAAAGTGACCGTGCATTTTCAACGTATACTTTTCCGGACCGAAAACAATGAAAGCACTGCATGACGTACGAAGAGTTTCTCGATGAAGTCACGACCCTCCTCACTGAACTTTACGATCTGGATGATGCCGCGGCGATCAAGATCGTGATGGATGCGCAGGAGGCCGAATTTTTTAGCGCGCATGACGATGTGCCTGCGATGTGCACCCAAGAGCAAGCCAAGCTGGATGCCATCAAGCTGTTCGAGCAAAAGCAGAACAAGCAGCAAACACAAAAAAAGCAGCAGCAACGAGTCCAGCAAAAAAAGAAAACCTGAGCTGATTTTCCGGTCCTTCCGAAGCGTCGTATCCGGTCTAGTCCAGGTCACTGACATCCCTTCCTGCGCTACTGCGACACCGCTGGTTCGTGCCGGCATTCTATGTTCTCCTCGCTGCAATGATCTGGCCTAGCTGGGCGCAGTTGCAGCCACTGCCTAGCAAGACCATCGTAATGAGCGTTGGTAGTGATGGTGGTAGTCATCGCGCTCATGCGCTCAGGTATGCCGAAGTACTAGCGCACCAGGGCATTCGTCTGGAGCTGCGAAAATCGGCCGGCCTGGACGAGAACTACCAGCGTCTCAACGATCTGTCCAGCGAGATTGACCTGGCACTGGTGCAGTCAGGTATTGGCGATACCCGCGATTCCCAACCTCGAAGAACTTGCATCTGTCTGATATGAACCGATCTGGCTGTTCTACAACGGCAGTACGCTGATCGACCAGATTACCCAGTTATCCGGCAAGCGTCTGGCCATCGACTTGCCCGGTAGCGGCCTGCGCAAAATCACCATCGATTTACTGGCCGCCCATGGCATCGATACCCGCAACACCACACTCACAGCGATGATTTCCCGCGAGGCCGACATGCTGCTGCGCAGCGGCGATAATCGGATTTTTTCAGCGTGCAACGAGTTTCCAGGCCAGCACACCGACAACCTTCCGATATCTGGAGAAACCCGTCGCGATTTCCGGTCGGGTCGTCCTTTCCTGCAAAACTACCTGCCGTTCTGGCTAGCTAATTTCATCGAACAGCGTTTCGTTATCGTGGTGCCGCTGCTGGCGATGCTGCTCGCGCTGTTACAAACGGTGCCACTGATACTGGTTTTTCGGGTGTGCGCGCTTGTCCCATTGGTACCGCGAACACAACGAACTCGAAGATGCATTGCGCACGATACCGGCCCCGACCACGGCACGGCGCGAACACTGGCATGATAGTCGGGCACAGCTCGACGCCGATGTGCACCAGATTGATTTGCCGCCGCGTTACTTCAACCAGCTACATGCGCTGAAAGTGTCGATCCGGATAGTACGTAACCTGCGGCACAATCCGGGCACGAATTAATTATGATGACGACGGACAGTGCCCGCTTTATCCGCTAACGAGCTTGTGATGTGCCTTTTCATGATGCCGTCCCTTTTTTAATGGAAGGACTTTGCTGGCCTGTATTGCCCAAGGCCTCAGTTTGTCGGGTTGATTTTTCTGGTCCTTTTGCTGCGCAAATTGTGAACAGGTTTTTAGAAAGGCGTACCCGCATCGTCTGACAGTGGTGCGTTTCTTTCAAGTTGAGACCTGAAAGTCTGTATGTTGGCGACGTACTTCGGATCGCGCCCGACATAGGCCGCCAGCCCGGCGTTGACATCGCCTCCGTTCTGTCCAATAAAATATTTCAGGTGGAAAGCGCCCGCCATGATGTTGTCGGCCGGGTTGCTGACATCGAGTGCGGTCCAGTCCTTGCCGGTGGCCTTCTTGATTGCATCTTTCAGATCCTGGCTAAGATTATCTTTGGCCAGACGGCCCTGGCTGATCTGCATCAGACCGATGTCCTGGGAACCATCGCCGTTTGTGGTACTGGTCGACATGCGGCCGCGCGATTCTGCCCAGATCTGCGCGCCGATAATTTCCGGCGGGATGCCGCTGGCCTTCGAGGCTGCGGCAATCGCAGCGGCATAGGGTTGTAATGCCGGATTGGCGGAAAGGTTGATCGTTCCTGACGACGGGGTGCTTGGGCCGCCATCCGCGCCTCCTTTGTCTCCTGTGCCTCCTGCGCCTCCTGTGCCTCCTGCACCTCCTGCGCCTCCTGCACC
>AEPR01000708.1 GCA_000195205.2 Oxalobacteraceae bacterium IMCC9480
CCGCCGATACCGGCCAGTACGCCTTCACGGGCGGTGCGTTTTGCGAAAGGCTTGATGGCTTCGACCAGCGCATCGCCGGCATCCATGTCAACACCCGCATCGCGGTAAGAAAGAGAAACGTTTGCAGGGGAACTCATGATGTGATTGGCAGCGGAGGCGGTAAAATAGGCGGTTGAAACAAAGGTCATTGCGAACCACGACCTTTGCAGAAGCCGCCATTTTATCAAACCGCGCCCCCGAGCTCCCAGTTCATGACAATTTCTTTCTACCAGGCTAGCTAGACCCCGATGGCAGTCACTCCTGACCCGACCCCTTACTGCCCGCCGATGCGCCAGATGCTGCTCGATTTGCCCGGCGAAAAACCGCAGAACCTCGACAATTTCGAACCCGGTCGCAATACCGAATTGCTGGCCCTGCTGAGCCAGCATGCGTATGGCGACAAGCTGCCGCTCAGTGCCCGCTTCGTGTATTGCTGGGGCGAAGCCGGTGCCGGCAAAAGCCATCTGCTGCATGCACTCAATACCACCGCCAGCACGCGTCTGATCGGCCCGGATTCGCCTGCAGCGGCCTTCATCCACTCGCCCGATATCGGGCTGTATCTGCTCGATGATTGCGACCGCCTGTCCGACGAGTTGCAGATCGCCGCGTTCGGTCTGTTTAACCAGATCCGCGAATACGGCGGCGCCCTGATTTCCAGCGGCGCGTTGCCACCGGCCCGGCTGGACTTGCGCGAAGACTTGCGCACGCGGCTGGGCTGGGGCCTGATTTATGAAGTCCATGGTCTCACCGACGATGAAAAAATCGCCGCCCTGACGCTGGCTGCCCGCACCCGCGGTTTTGCGCTCGCAACCGGCGTGTTACCCTACCTCATCACCCACTTCCGGCGCGACATGCGCTCCCTTTCCGCAATGCTCGACGAACTGGATCAATACTCTCTCGAGACCAAACGGCCAGTCACCCTGCCGCTGCTGCGCGAACTCCTGCAACGTGAAAGCACCTTGTCACCATGAGCAATCTGGCCATCTTCGACCTCGACCATACGCTCCTGCCGCTCGACTCCGATTACGAGTGGGGCCAATTCATTTGCCGCATCGGTGCCGTCAATGCCCAGGCCTTTGCCAAACGCAACGCGACCTTCTTCGCGCAATACCAGGACGGTACGCTGGACCCGGTCGAGTATCTCGAATTCGCCTTCGGCACGCTGTCCGGTTTTCCGCGCGCGCAGCTCGATGCGTGGCACCAGCAATTCATGCACGAAGTCATCGTGCCGGCGATCCGGCCCGTTGCACTGGCACTGGTCAAACAGCATCAGGATGCCGGTGACGAAACCCTGATCATCACGGCCACTAACCGCTTCATCACGGCGCCGATCGCACAAGCATTCGGCGTGGCCAACCTGATCGCCGCCGAATCCGAGCACGATGACGCCGGCGAATTCACCGGCAAGTCGCGCGGCACGCCGCCGTTCGGTGCCGGCAAGGTCACCAACCTGGGCCTCTGGCTGGCGGCGACCGAGCGCCAGCTGGATGACTTCGAGACCAGCTACTTTTACAGCGACTCGCAAAACGATATTCCGTTGCTGTCGCTGGTGACGCATCCGGTGGCGACCAATCCCAATGCCTTGCTGGCCGCGCATGCCCATGCGCAGGGCTGGCCTACCCTCGACCTGTTCGGTGTTCCTGCCCAATGATTACAAAATTCTTCCGCCGCATCCTGGGCAGCAAATCCAAACCAATTGACCGCAGCATTCCGGTCATGCTGAGCGCCAAAGAACATGGCATCGATCCGAAGCTGGTGTCATCGAATGCCATCCGTGTCACGCAAGGCCTGCAGCAGGCCGGCTTCAAGGCCTTCCTGGTCGGTGGCGCGGTGCGCGACCTGCTGCTCGGGATCAAGCCGAAAGACTTTGACATCGCCACCAATGCAACGCCGGAGCAGGTACGCAAACTGTTCCGCCGCGCCTTCATCATCGGTCGCCGCTTCCAGATCGTGCATGTGATGTTCGGTCAGGATTTGCTCGAAGTGACGACCTTCCGCGGTGCCTCGGTGGATGCCGCACCGAAGGACGAGCACGGTCGCGTACTGCGCGACAACACCTTCGGCGAGCAGCACGAAGACGCCATTCGGCGCGACTTCACGATCAATGCGATGTACTACGATCCCGACACCCAGACCGTGCTCGATTACCACGGCGGCATGGCCGATATCCGCAACAAGACCCTGCGCATCATCGGCGTGCCGGAAGAGCGCTATCGCGAAGATCCGGTGCGTCTGCTGCGCGTGGTGCGCTTTGCGGCCAAGCTCGATTTCACCATCGATGCCGCCACCGCAGCGCCGATCAAGACGATGGCACCGCTGATCAACAACGTGCCGGCGGCGCGTGTGTTCGACGAAATGCTCAAGCTGCTGATGAGCGGCCACGCGATGGCGTGCCTGCACCATCTGCGCAAGGAAGGCCTGCATCACGGCCTGCTGCCGCTGCTCGACGTGGTGCTGGAACAACCGCTCGGCGAAAAGTTCGTCCGGCTTGCGCTGGCCAGCACAGACGCGCGCGTCAAGCAGGGCAAGCCGGTATCGCCGGGCTTCCTGTTTGCGTCCTTGCTGTGGCATCAGGTACTCGAAAAATGGACCGCCTATCAGGCCGCCGGCGAAGCCTCGATTCCGGCGCTGCATCTGGCCGCCGACGATGTGCTCGACAGCCAGACCGAAAAACTCTCGCTGCAACGCAAGATTGCCTCCGACATGCGCGACATCTGGGCGATGCAGCCGCGCTTCGAGCGCCGCACCGGCAAGGCCCCGTACAAGCTGCTGGAAAACCTGCGCCTGCGCGCCGGCTATGACTTCCTGCTGCTGCGCTGTGCGTCCGGCGAAATCGATGCCGAGCTGGGCGAGTGGTGGACCGATTTCATGGAAGGCGATATCGGCGCGCGCGAGCAGTTGCAAACCCAGAAACCACGCAGTAGCGACACCAGCGGCGCACCGAAACGCGCCAAGCGCCGCAGCGGGCGCGGCCGCGCCAAACCGGAAGGTGGTACCAGCGAAGGCGGCGAGTGACGATTGCGTATATCGGTCTGGGGGCAAATCTTGGCAATGCGCGCGAGACCGTAGAACGCGCGCTGCTGGCCATCGATGCGCTGCCGGCGTCCCGGCTGAAGGCGCAGTCCAGCCTGTTTCGCAGCGCGCCCATCGACTCGACCGGGGACGACTATGTCAATGCCGTGGCGCAGATCGACACGAGCTTGACCGCGCTCGCCTTGCTGACACAATTGCAGCAGATAGAATTGGCCTTCGGGCGGGAACGGCCGTATCCGAATGCGCCGCGCACGCTGGACCTGGATGTGCTGCTGTTCGGTAGCGAACAGCACCAGACGGCAACGCTGACGGTGCCGCATCCGCGCCTGACGCAGCGCGCCTTCACGCTAATCCCGTTGTTGCAGCTCGATGCGCTGATCGCCATTCCCGGCTACGGACCGGCACATACCTACGTCGATGGCGTCGCCGGGCAAGTCATACAAAAAATGTAGCGCCGGTTGTCCATGGTCGATACCGTGCGGCTGGCTGTCTGTTGTGTTGTGGTGGGTGGACTTACTTCTAAAGATCATGAATTTCGATAAATACAATTACATCGTTGTTGAAGGTCCGATCGGTGTCGGCAAATCCTCCCTCGCACAAAAGCTCGGCGAGAATTTCGGTGCCCAACTGCTGCTCGAGCGCCCCGAAGAAAATCCCTTCCTCGAGCGTTTCTACCGCGATGCCGAACGCTACGCGCTGCCGACGCAGATGTTCTTTTTGTTCCAGCGTATGAACCAGTTGCGCGATCTGGCGCAAACGGATTTTTTCAATGCCTCGCTGGTGTCGGACTTCCTGATCGACAAGGACCCGCTGTTTGCCCGCCTGACGCTGGGCGATGACGAACTCAACCTGTACCAGCAGATGTACGACAACCTGCATCCGCAAGCGCCGGTGCCGGACCTGGTGATCTATCTGCAAGCCGAGCCGGCCACCCTGATCGAACGCGTGCGCAAGCGCGGCGTCACCGTCGAAGCCGGCATCTCGGAAAACTATCTGACGCGCGTGTGCGAAAGCTACAGCCGTTTTTTCTATCACTACGATGCCGCGCCGCTACTGATCGTCAATGCCGACCACTTCAATCCGATCGAGCGCGACGAAGACTTCAACCAGCTGGTGATGCGCATCCGGAACATGCGCGGCAAGCGCGAGTTCTTTAACCTCGGGGAATGACGATGGCAGGATATCTGCAAGAAAACCAGAGCGCCGGTCGCAACAAGCCGGTCACCATCCACACGCTGGCAGCACTGCGCCAGGCCGGCGAAAAAATCACGATGCTGACCTGCTATGACGCCAGCTTTTCGGCACTGATGGATCGCTGCGGTATCGACATCATGCTGGTCGGCGATTCGCTCGGCATGGTCAGCCAGGGCCACGACTCGACCTTGCCGGTGACGGTGGCCGACATGGCTTATCACACCGCCTGCGTCGCCCGCGGCAACCACACCGCCATGCTGATGGCCGACCTGCCCTTCGGCAGTTACGCCACGCCCGAGAGCGCCTATGCCAACGCGGTGCTGCTGATGCAGGCCGGTGCCCAGATCGTCAAGCTCGAAGGCGGCCAATGGCTGGTCGAAACGGTACGCTTCCTGAGCGAGCGCGGCGTGCCGGTCTGCGCCCACCTCGGGCTGACTCCGCAATCGGTGCATCAGCTCGGCGGCTACAAGGTGCAGGGCAAGTCGGTCGCCAGCGCCGATCAACTCAAATCCGATGCGCTCGCGCTGCAAGCTGCCGGCGCTGCCGTGATGCTGTTCGAAGCGATTCCGGCTGCACTCGGCAAGGAAGCAACAGCGTTGCTGGCCATTCCGACCATAGGTATCGGTGCCGGTCCCGATTGTTCTGGTCAGGTGCTGGTGATGCATGACATGCTGGGAGCGTTTCCGGGTCGCAAGGCACGTTTCGTGAAAAACTTCATGGACGGACAAGGCAGCATCGATGGTGCCGTCAGCGCCTACATCAAGGCGGTCAAGGAAGGGACCTTCCCGGCTGCCGAACACTGCTTCTGAGCCTCTTAACGGCTCGTCATCCACCCCTCAGC
>AEPR01000707.1 GCA_000195205.2 Oxalobacteraceae bacterium IMCC9480
CCTTCGACAGGCTCAGGACGAACGGATAGTAGAATCGCCATCCTCAAAACGAACGGATAGTAGGGTCGCCATCCTCAAAGCGATCGGATAGCAGGGTCGCCATCCTCAAAACGATCGGATAGCAGGATCGCCATCCTCAGGCTGATCGGTCAATGGGATCGCCAGCCAAATTCTTGGTGTCCAGCAAGTCTATGTATGAGAGAGTCACGTTGCACAACTCCCCCAGTTACGTCACAGCTTGTCCGGCAACGCCTGAAACGCCTTGCGCTCGCTATACCGGTCAGTCAGATAATCCGAACGGTCACGCACCAGCAGCGTGAATTTCACCAGCTCTTCCATCACGTCGGCAAGCCGGTCGTAATACGCCGATGGCTTCATGCGACCAGCGTCGTCAAATTCTTCATACGCCTTGGCCACCGACGACTGGTTCGGGATCGTCACCATGCGCATCCAGCGCCCCAGCACCCGCAGTGCATTGACCGCATTGAATGATTGCGAGCCGCCGCTGACCTGCATCACCGCCAGCGTACGGCCCTGGGTTGGCCGTAATGCCCCAAGCTCCAGCGGCAGCCAGTCGATCTGCGACTTGAAGATGCCGGTCAGCGTGCCATGCCGTTCCGGACTGCACCAGACCTGGCCTTCCGACCATTGCGACAGCGCGCGCAATTCCTGCACCTTCGGATGATCCGGCGCGACGCTGTCGACCATCGGCAAACCGTGCGGATCAAAGACCCGTGTCTCGGCCCCGAAATGCTGCAGCAGGCGCTCGGCTTCCAGCGTCAGCAGCTTGCTGTACGAGCGTTCGCGCAACGAGCCGTACAGCAGCAGGATGCGGGGCGCATGGGTTGCACGGGTGGCTGGTTCGAGTCGGTCCAGCGCTGGCAAGGCCAGGTGCGCAGCACTAATGTTGGGCAGATCCGACGTCATGGCCGGACCTGCTTGCCGCTGGCATCGACGACGGCTTCGCCATCTTCCTTGCTGAAGGCGGCACGCTGCGCATCCGGCAGGATCTCGAGCACCAGCTCGGACGGCCGGCACAGGCGCACGCCGCGCGGCGTGACGACAAACGGCCGGTTGATCAGGATCGGATGGGCCTGCATCGCGACGAGCAAGGCGTCGTCGGTGACAGCCGGATCATCGAGGCCGAGTTCGACATACGGCGTGCCTTTTTCGCGGATGGCCTGGCGTACGGTCAGACCGGCAGCCTGAATCATGTCTGCCAGCACATCGCGCGCCGGCGGATCGGTCAGGTAGTCGATCACGGTGGGTTCGACGCCGCTATTGCGGATCAGCGCCAGCGTGTTGCGCGAGGTACCGCAGTCGGGATTGTGATAGATGGTGATGCTCACGGGCACTCCTTGAAAACGGTGGAAGTTGGGTTGCAGGCGGTGCCGCCGCAGCAGTTGTCGGTCAGATAGGCGAGCAGGTCGTTCATGGTGCCGAATTGCGCGGCATAAATAATGGAGCGGCCATCCTGTGTGCCGGTGACCATGCCGGCATGGCTCAATTCTTTCAGGTGGAACGAGAGCGAGGAGGGTGGAATGGCCAGCTGTTCGGCGATCCGGCTGGCGGCCAGTCCGGCAGGACCGGCCTGCACCAGCAAGCGAAAGACCGCCAGACGGGAATCGTGGGCGAGGGCGGCAAGCGCGGTGACGGCAGTTTTGGTTTCCATGTTTCGATAATAGTCGAATTGACGCCGCTGTGGCGAAAACAGACAGTTGGAGCGGTAACCGCAAGTCGGTTGCGAAGCGTCAATCAGTCATCAAAAATCCGGCGACATACTGCTCGGCCAACCTCTGATTTGCCGGACCAACGATGATGCTTACGATCAAAAAAATGCTGGATAGCCACCGGGGCGTGCTGCTCTTCCTGGTCGGCATGGTGTTCCTTCGCAGTGCGATTGCCGACTGGTATTCGGTGCCATCCGGATCCATGTACCCGACCGTGATGATCGGTGACCGCATCATCGCTGACCGGATTGCCTACGACCTGAAAGTCCCGTTCACCGATATCGTCATCGCGCATATTGCCGACCCGAGGCGCGGCGACATCGTCACGTTTTCGTCGCCCGACGATGGCACGCGACTGGTCAAGCGTCTGATCGGCTTGCCGGGCGATACCGTCGAAATGCGCGATGACGTGCTCTACCTCAATGGCGTGCAAGCTTCGTATGTCACGGCAACCGGGGCGGTCGCCACCCGCATCACCCCCGATTACCAGGGCAGCCAGGTCGTGCTGGACGAACGGATACTCGGCAGCCAGCGCAACATCATGCTGATGCCCGAACGGGCCGGCGCGCTGCGCAGCTTCGGTCCGATGCAGGTGCCGACCGGCCACTACCTGATGCTAGGCGACAGCCGCGACAACAGCCATGATTCGCGCTATCTCGGCTTCATCAAGCGCGCGGCGATCACCGGGCGGGTCGGGCGCGTCGCGTTTTCACTGGATGCCGAACGCCATTTCATTCCACGTTTCGAGCGCTTCGGTGCCTCGCTGATGCAATCGGATGCGTCGTGAACTGACGCAGCTCAGGTCTTGTCCTCGCCGAATACGCTGGTCCAGAGCTGCCGCACGGCCAGTGCTTCGGCGGTGAGGCGTTCCGGAGCGACCAGCGCCTGCTCTTCACCCTGCAAGCGGGCATGGTGCTGCAGCTTGCGATAAGTCCGGTAGGCATTGGCGGCGGCGTCGGCCAGTGCGGCATCGATCAGGCCAAGTTCGCCGGCCAGTTTCAGCAGCGCGATATTGCCGATGTCGTCGGTCAGTTGCGGCGATGCCGAGGCATGCAGCAGGATCAGGTACTGGACAATGAATTCGATGTCTATCATGCCGCCGCGATCCTGCTTGAGGTCGAACTGGCGCTCGCGGGCAGGATGGGCACGGCTCATCTTGTCGCGCATGGTCCGGACTTCCTGCTGCAGCGGTGCAGCCTCGCGCGGCTGGCGCAGCACCTCAAGCCGCAGCAGTTCGAAGCGCTGGCCGATGTCGACGTCGCCGGCGCAAAAGCGTGCCCGCGTCAGTGCCTGGTGCTCCCAGACCCAGGCCGATTTCAGCTGGTATTTTTCGAAGGCAGCGATGGTCGAGACCAGCAGACCGCTGGCACCGTCGGGACGCAGCGCGATGTCGATATCGAACAGGATGCCGGCCGGCGTGTGGCTGGTCATCCAGGTAATGAAGCGCTGGGCCAGCTTCGCGTATTGCGCCGGTGCCTCCGGGTCGTCGTCGTCATACAAAAAAATCACATCCAGATCTGACGAGTAGCCCAGCTCCTTGCCGCCCAGCTTGCCATAGGCAATCACCGCAAATTGCGGCACCGCGCGATGGCGCTGCGGCAGCGTGTTCCAGACCGCCTGCACGGTCTGGTCGACCAGGATATCGGCCAGTGTCGACAGGTGATCGGCCAGCCGCTCGACGCTGAGGTCGCCCTCGATGTCCTGTGCCAGCAGGCGCAGGGTTTGCGCATGATGCATTTCGCGCAGCGTATCGAGCTGGCGTTCGGTGTCGCCCGGCGTGGCAGCCAGCTGGCGCTGCAATTCGAGGCGGAAAGCCGGCCAGTCCGGCGCGGCGCGCAGCGTGCGATCGTCGAGCAATTCATCGAGCAGAATCGGATGGCGGGTCAGGTATTTGGCGGCCCAGTCACTGGTACTCATCATGCGGATCACGCGCTGCAAGGCACGCGGATATTCGGTCAGCAGCGCCAGATAGGCGGCGCGCCTGGCCACGGTTTCCATGAAATCGAGCAGCCGGTGCAACGTGATCAATTGCGTCGTGCCGCAGTCGGCCAGCAGCGGCAGCGCGGCGTTGACCAGTGCTAGCAGGCGATTGCGGCTGTTTTCGGGCAGCGCTTGCAGGCGCGCCGATTGCCAGGTCGTCAGCAGGCGGCGCGCGGCTTCATGGGCTTCGCTAAAACCCAGCGTGACCAGATGTTCTTCGATCGCGTCGAGCGGATCGGCGGCGGCCAGCGCCGCATGGATGTCGGGATGCACGGCGTGCTTGCTGTCGGCATGCACGTCCTTGTCGGCAAACATCGCATCGAACTGGCTTGATACGCACTGTCGCTGCAGGGCCAGTTCAGCCAGCAAGCCCGCGGTATCGGCAAATCCCATCATGCGCGCGACGGTCAGGCGGTCGGTATCGCCGGCGGGCAGGGTATGGGTCTGGGCGTCATCGAGGTATTGCAGACGGTGTTCGAGGTTGCGCAGAAAGGTATAGGCATCCAGCAGCTGCTCGACCACGTGCGGTTCCAGCAATTGCTTGTCGGCTAGCGCGCGCAGTATAGCGCGGGTTGGCCGCGCCCGCAGGTCGGCATCACGGCCACCGCGGATCAGCTGGAACACTTGCGCCAGGAATTCGATCTCGCGGATGCCGCCGCGACCCAGCTTGACGTTGTTACTGCGCTCCGGATGCAAGGCCTCGACCCGCATGACTTCGGCGCGGATCTGCGCATGCATGTTGCGCAATGCATCGATCGAACCGAAGTCGAGATAGCGCCGGTAGACGAAGGGCAGCACGATTTGTTCGAGCGCTTCGATATCGGCCGGTGTACCGCACACCGCGCGCGCCTTGACCCACGCGTAGCGCTCCCATTCGCGGCCCTGCACAATCAGGTACTCTTCGACCATGTTGATGCTGGCCACCAGCGGGCCGGCATTGCCGTTGGGCCTTAGTGCCATGTCCACACGGAAAGTAAATCCATCCTGCGTGATTTCGGACAGGTCGCCGATCAGCCGGCGGCCCAGGCGGATAAAGAATTCGTGGTTTGACAGGCTGCGCTGCTGCGGTGACGCCACTTGCGTATCGCCATCTTCGGGATACACGAAGATCAGGTCGATGTCCGACGAGACATTGAGTTCGCCGCCGCCCAGCTTGCCCATGCCCAGCACGATCAGCGCTTGCGGCAAGCCGCTCTCGTCGCCGGTCGGCACGCCATGCAGCGCCTGCAGTTCGGCGCTCAGTGCCGCGACATGGGTTTGCAGCGCGAATTCAGCAAAGGTGGTCATCGTGTCGACCACTTGCGGCAAGTCGCCGCCGCTGGCCAGGTCACGCGAGATCAGCGTTGCCAGCAGCAGGTTGCGCAGGCGGCGCATGGCGCGCGGCAAGGGCAAACCGGCGGCGATTTCTTTTTGTAATAAGCGCGCAAACAGCGATGGGCTCAGGGATAATCCGCCAAGGTCGGCGAGCTGGCCGGCGCGGGCCGGATCGGCCGCCAGCCAGCGCGCAAAAAAGCGGGAGCCGGAAGCCTGGTCTGCCGCCGAACCGGTAGCGCTGGTGCTGGTCAAACTGGAATTGGTCATGGTGTGGAGAAGTTTTCAGGAATGGTGCAACGACTTGTGATTCACGACGGACATTTTATTCATTCTATGCGAAGCCGCTTGCCGGGCAGGCGCAGTTCAGTCCGTTGATGTCCCCCGATCCATCGCCGGCGACGCCGGTTGACCAAGGTCTGAGCACACGCTGGCACGCGTTCCGGCTGGCCTGCCTGCGCGGCTATCGCTATCTCAATATCGCCACTTACCACACGCTCGGTGCGCTGCTCAAGCTGCTGCTGGCGCTGTATCTGTTGCTCGGTCTGATCTTCCTGCTGCTGCGCTTTCTGGTCTTGCCCAACATTGATCAATACAAGCCCGAGGTCGAACAATTGGCCAGCCGCGCGCTGGGCCAGCCGGTCAGCATCGGCAGCATCGGGGCGACATGGCGCGGCCTGTATCCGGACCTGACGCTGGCCGATGTCGTGATCCATGACCGGCGCGGCGAGGCGGCACTCACCTTGCCCAAAGTCGAAGCAACGCTGTCGTGGTGGAGTCTGGCCGTAGCCGACCTGCGGCTGCGCCGGCTGGCGCTCGACCAGCCCGACATCGACATCGTGCGCGATCCGCAGGGACGCTTTCTGGTCGCCGGTATCGCCATCGACAGCGGCAAGCCGGGCGACAGCGCGGCGGCCGACTGGATCCTCGCGCAAAACGAAATCGTCATCCGCGCCGGCCAGATCCACTGGATCGACCAGCAACGCGGCGCACCGGAACTGATCCTCCAGCAGGTCGACTTCACGCTGCGCAACAGCTGGCGCAATCACCAGGTCGCGTTCAAGGCGGTGCCGCCTGCCACGCTGGCCGCGCCGCTGGATGTGCGCGCCACCTTCAGCCATCCGCACTTTGGCAACGCCGTGTCCGATGCGCGCCAGTGGCTTGGCGAACTGTATGCCGACTTGCGCGAAGCCGATCTGGCGGCCTGGAAAACCTGGCTCGATTTTCCGGTTGACGTGCAAAGCGCGCGCGGCGCGGTGCGGGCCTGGCTCAGCATCGACCGGGCCCGCATCGTCAACCTGACCGCCGATCTGGATGTGGCCGGCATCTCGACGCGCCTGCGCCCGGACCTCCAGCCGCTCAACGTGAAGCGTGCCAGCGGCCGCATCGCGGTGCGCGAAGCACTCAATGCGAGGACGGCAATCGGCATCCCGACCTTCGGCGTGCACGGGCACACTATCGCGCTGACGGATTTTTCGATGGAGACCGAGGATGGCCTGCAACTGCCGCTGACCACAATCACCGAAACCTACACCGCCGCCACGGCCACCGCGCCGGAAAAATTCCAGATCCAGGCCCGCTTGCTTGATCTGGCTCCGCTGGCCAGTCTGGTCGAGCGTTTGCCGCTGCCGGCCGGGCAACAGCAGATGCTGGCGGACTTCGCGCCGCGCGGTCAGTTGCAGGATTTTCAGGCCAGCTGGCAAGGCGCGTACCCGGCCATCTCGACCTACAGCGTCAAGGGCAAGTTCGCCGGCCTGAGCCTGAGCGCCCAGCCGGCCCGTGCCGCGCAGCCGCGTTCGGCCGGCAGTCCGGCGCTCGTTGCGGTCCCTGCGATCCCGGGTTTCGATAACCTGAGCGGGACCATCGATGCCTCCGAGCGGCGCGGCACGCTCAATCTGGATGCAAAACAATTCACGGTGCGCCTGCCCGGTTATCTGAGTGATCCGGTGGTGCCGTTCGAGCAGCTGACGATGCAATCGCGCTGGACATTCCAGAGCAATGACCAGTTACTGCTGCAGATCGATCAGCTCGATCTCGTGCAGGACGGCGTGCGGGTCAGTGCCAGCGGCAAGCACCTGATCTCGCTGCTGGCCGATGACACGGCACCGGGCACGATAGACATGACGGCCAATATTGCCTCGCTCGACATCAACCGGGTGGCCCGCTATCTGCCGCTGCAGACCCCGGGGCCGCTGCGGACCTGGCTGACCGGCGCGCTGCAGCAGGGTCAGGCCAGGGATGTCGTGGTCCGGCTCAAGGGCGACCTGGCTGAATTTCCGTTCGCCGCCAACCGGCCGTCCGACAAGCCCAAAGGCATCTTCACCGTCAGCGCCAAAATCGACAATGGCGCCATGCTGTACGACCCCGGTTACTTCGGTCCCGACGGCAAGGCGCCGCTGTGGCCATTGCTGGAAAAAATCCACGGCACGCTCAGCATCGACCGGACCCGGCTGGACATTCGCGCCGACAGTGCATCGACGCATGAAGTCGCGCTGGCCAGGGTCAAGGCGGTGGTGCCCGATTTGCTGTCGAGCGATCCGCAACTCGAGATCGATGGCGAAGCCAATGGCAAATTGCAGGACATGGTGCGCTACGTCAATGCCAGTCCGGTACTCGAGTGGATAGGGCACTTTACCGACGACACCAAAGCCGCCGGTCAGGCCAAACTGACGCTCAAGCTGCGCTTGCCGCTGGACCACATGATCGATGCCAAGGTCACCGGCGCGCTGCAATTTCTCAATAATGACGTGACCTTGCAAAACGCCATTCCGCTGCTTGGCCAGACCACCGGCAAGCTCGAATTCAATGAAAAAGGCTTCACGCTCAATGGCGTCAAGGCCGGCTTTCTTGGCGCACCGACCAGCATCAGCGGCGGCTCTCAGCCGGACGGCAATATCGTCGTCAAGGCCGATGGCAGCGTGACCGCCGACGGCTTGCGCAAGAACTATCCCGATGCAGCGCTGCAGCGGCTGTTGCAAAAAATCTCCGGGGCCAGTCGTTACAGCGCCACCGTCAGCGTCAAGAAGCAACTGGCGGAAGTCATCGTCGAATCCAGTCTGCAGGGAATCGCGCTGGACTTGCCGGTGCCGCTGCGCAAGGCTGCGGCCGACAGCCTGCCGCTGCGTTTCGAGATGACTGATTTGCCGTCCGACGGCGCAGCCAAACTGCGCGAAGAGATCAAGCTGTCGGTTGGCAGCGCGGTCTCGGCGCGCTATCTGCGCACCAGGTCGGCGGAAAAACATGCGGCCTGGCGGGTGGTGCGCGGCGGTATCGGGGTCAATTCGCCACCGCCCGAACCGGACGACGGCCTGCATCTTAATGTCAGCCTGCGCTCGCTCAACATTGATGACTGGCGGGCGCTGGTGTCCTCGGTGGGCACGACAGAAAAACCGCGTGAGGTCGCGACGTCGCCGGTTGATCCTGATGACATCGACCTGGCCCAGTTCATCGAGCCTGACGTAATGGCCGCCCGCGCGACCGAACTGATCATCGCCGGCAAGAAGCTCGACAACGTCGTGATCGGCATGTCGCGGCTGAAAAATGTCTGGCAAGCCAATATCGATTCCGGCCAGGCATCCGGCTATCTGACCTGGATTGAAGCGCCCTCCGGACGCGGTCTCGGCAAGGTCACGGCTCGCCTGTCGACGTTGACCATTCCGCAATCGGCCGCGACCCAGGTCACTGATCTGCTGGAAGACAAGGATGCCGCCACCCAAATCCCGGCGCTCGATATCATCGCCGAGAATTTCCAGCTGATCGGCAAGCCCTTTGGGCGGGTCGAATTGCTAGCCAATAATGTGCCCGTAACCACCGGCAGCGAATGGCGCATCAGCAAGCTGTCGATTGCCAATCCGGACGGCGCGCTCACGGCCAGCGGCAAGTTCAGCAGCATCGCCGGCAACAGCAACAGCCATCTGGTCTACGCACTGGAGATTGCCGATGCCGGAAAACTGCTCGGCCGGTTCGGCTTCGACAATGTTTTGCGCGGTGGAAAAGGCAAGATGGAAGGCGACCTGACCTGGGACGGCGTGCCTTTTTCGCTGGACATCCCGAGCTTGAGCGGCCAGATCCAGCTTGACCTGGCCGCCGGACAATTCCTGAAGGTCGACCCGGGCGCGGCCAAACTGCTTGGTGTACTTAGCCTGCAATCGCTGCCACGCCGGCTGATGCTGGATTTTCGCGACGTGTTTTCGGAAGGCTTTGCCTTCGACGGCATCAATGCCAATGCCGCGATCGCGCAGGGTGTCGCCACCACCAGCAATTTCAAGATGCGCAGCGTGAACGCGACAGTGCTGTTAGACGGGTCAGTCAATATTGCGGCCGAGACGCAAAACCTGCATGTCGCGGTCCTGCCGGAAATCAATGTCGGCGCGGCGTCGGTGGTCTACGCGCTGGCGGTCAACCCGGTGATAGGCGTAGGCTCCTTCCTGGCGCAACTGTTCCTGCGCGACCCGCTGATGCGCGCGTTCACCTTCGAATACGCGATCACCGGTCCCTGGAAAGATCCGCTGGTGACCAAGCTCGATCGCAAGACCGGTGCGCCGGGCTAGCCGGCACTCGCATCAGACAAGCCCGCCCAAAAGGATAAGCCATGAACGATCATCCGCAACAGAGCATGCCCTTCCCGATTGCCGCGATCCAGATGGTCTCGACGCCATCGGTTGCACAAAACCTGAGCACCGCCGCGCGACTGGTGGCAGATGCCGCTGCACGTGGTGCGCAACTGGTGCTGCTGCCCGAATACTGGCCGGTGATGGGCATGCACGAGACCGATAAGGTCGCGCTGGCCGAGGTCGCCGATGGCGGTCCGATCCAGCAGGCGATGGCCGGCATGGCGCGCGAACACGGCATCTGGCTGATTGGTGGCACGCTGCCGATGGTGGCGACCGAAGCCGGCAAGATCCGCAACACCACGCTGGTCTACAACCCGGCCGGCGAACTGGTGGTGCGGTACGACAAGATCCACCTGTTCAGTTTTTCCAGCGGTGCCGAAGCCTACGATGAAGCCCGCACGATTGCGCGCGGTGCCGACGTCACCACCTTTGATGCGCCCTGTGGCCGGGTCGGGCTGTCGGTCTGCTATGACCTGCGCTTTCCGGAGATGTACCGGGCCATGGGCAGCTGTGCACTCATCGTGGTGCCGGCGGCGTTCACTTACACGACAGGTCAGGCGCACTGGGAAATCCTGCTGCGCGCCCGCGCCATCGAAAACCAGTGCTACGTGCTGGCGTCAGGGCAGGGCGGTCGCCATGAAAACGGTCGCCGCACCTGGGGCCACAGCATGCTGATCGATCCCTGGGGCAAGGTCTGCGATGTCCTGCCGGAAGGCGAAGGACTTGTATTCGGCCAGGTCGAACCCAGTTACCTCGAACAGGTCCGCGCCAGCCTGCCGGCACTGCAGCACCGCCGCCTCTGAGCCGACCCCTTCCCCGTCTTCTGCAAAGTCCCCTAGCCATGAATCTCTTCGTACCGAATTTTTCCAATCTGGCCGTAGCGCGCGACGTGCTGCTGACGCCGTTCGGTCTCGATGAAGGCAAGCTGCTCAAGGCCATCGGCACGATGTTTACCCACAGGGTCGATTACGCCGACCTGTATTTCCAGTCGACCAAAAGCGAGAGCTGGAGCCTGGAAGAAGGCATCGTCAAGAGCGGCAGTTTTTCGATTGACCAGGGTGTCGGCGTGCGGGCGGTGTCGGGCGACAAGACCGCCTTTGCGTATTCCGACGAGATCTCCGAAGCCGCCTTGCTGGAAGCCGCTGCCGCCACGCGCACGATTGCGCGCCAGGGCGCCGGCAAGGTCAAGGTCGCCGGCACGCATCAGCCATCCGGTGGGCGGGCACTGTATCTGCCGCACGATCCGCTGGATTCGCTGGAGGCCGCCGACAAGGTGCGATTGCTCGAACGGATAGAACGGATGGCGCGCGCGCGCGACCCGCGCATCGTGCAGGTGATGGCCGGCCTGGCCGCCGAATACGATGTCGTGCTGGTGCTGCGCAGCGATGGCGTGCTGGCTGCCGATATCCGGCCGCTGGTGCGCCTGTCGGTCACTGTGATCGCCGAACAGAATGGCCGCCGCGAAACCGGGTCGGCGGGCGGTGGCGGTCGTTTCGGCTATGGCTATTTTACGGATGCGATACTCGAAAGTTACGCCACCGAAGCAGTCGATGCGGCGCTGGTCAACCTTGATGCGCGGCCGGCACCGGCCGGTCCGATGACCGTCGTGCTCGGTCCCGGCTGGCCCGGCATCCTGCTGCATGAAGCGATCGGCCATGGCCTCGAAGGCGATTTCAATCGCAAGGGGTCCAGCACCTTCGCCGGCAGGATAGGCGAGCGGGTCGCCGCTAAAGGCGTCACGGTCGTCGATGACGGCACCATCACCGACCGGCGCGGTTCGCTCAATATCGACGATGAAGGCAACCCGACCCAGTGCACCACGCTGATCGAGGACGGCATCCTGAAAGGCTATATCCAGGACACGATGAACGCACGCCTGATGAAGATGCCGGTCACCGGCAACGCCAGACGCGAATCGTTTGCGCACTTGCCGATGCCGCGCATGACCAATACCTACATGCTGGGCGGCGACAAGGATCCGGCCGAAATTCTGGCCTCGGTCAAACACGGTTTGTACGCGGTCAATTTCGGTGGCGGCCAGGTCGACATCACCAACGGCAAGTTCGTGTTTTCGGCCAGCGAGGCCTACCTGATCGAAGACGGCAAGGTCACTTATCCGGTCAAGGGCGCGACGCTGATCGGCAATGGCCCGGACGTTTTGAACCGGGTCTCGATGGTCGGCAACGACATGCGGCTCGACAGTGGTGTCGGTGTTTGCGGCAAGGATGGACAGAGTCTGCCGGTCGGGGTCGGGCAGCCGACCTTGCGTATCGATGGGGTGACGGTGGGCGGGACGGCCTAGCGTCGACCGCTGTTCGTAAAATTAACCCGCCACCGCGCTTGCCAAGCCGGATGTTTTACTGCACTATCGTCCAACCAAAAATAGTCCCCCACCAAAGTTTGCGACCTCATGCCATCACGCCACTTTTTCTTTTATTTTTACTTTAGCGACTCCAGCCCAAAGGCGGTGGAAATGCGGAAGGTACACGTAAAAGCAAGAACAGCGTAACCAACCAGATTCCTTAAAAACCGCCAGCGATGGCGGTTTTTTTATTGCCGGATTTTCATACGATTTATCTTTCCAGACTGGAGAACACCATGCCCCGCACAGACGATTTGCGTATTCGAGAAATGAAAGAACTGACCCCGCCCTCGCACCTGATCCGCGAGTTCGCCTGCTCCGAGCACGCCGCCACCGTCGCTGCCGATTCGCGCACGGCACTACATCGCATCCTGCATGGCCAGGACGACCGCGTGATGGTCGTCATCGGACCCTGCTCTATCCATGATCCGAAAGCCGCCCTCGAATATGCCCGCCTGCTGGTCGAAGCGCGCAAACAATTTGCCGGTGAACTCGAAATCGTGATGCGGGTGTATTTCGAAAAACCGCGCACCACGGTCGGCTGGAAAGGCCTGATCAACGACCCGTTCATGGACAACAGTTTCCGCATCAACGATGGCTTGCGCATGGCGCGTGAACTGCTGCTGGAAATCAATGAGCTGGGCCTGCCGGCCGGCACCGAATTTCTCGACGTGATCAGCCCGCAATACATTGCCGACCTGGTCAGCTGGGGTGCCATCGGTGCCCGCACCACCGAATCGCAAATCCATCGCGAGCTGGCTTCTGGCCTGTCCTGCCCGGTCGGTTTCAAGAACGGTACCGACGGCAACGTCAAGATCGCCATCGATGCGATCAAGGCGGCCTCGAACTCGCATCATTTCCTGTCGGTGACCAAGGGCGGCCATTCGGCGATTGTCTCGACCAATGGCAATGAAGATTGCCACATCATCCTGCGCGGCGGAAAAACCCCCAACTACGATGCGGCCAGCGTCGACCAGGCCTGCAAGGAAATCGCGGCCAACGGCCTGGCAGCGCGCCTGATGGTCGATGCATCCCATGCCAACAGCAGCAAGAACCCGGCCAATCAAATCCCGGTCTGCGCCGACATCGCCGCACAGATCGCCGGTGGCGACGAGCGCATCATGGGCTTGATGATCGAGTCGCATCTGGTGGCAGGCCGGCAGGATCTGGTCGCCGGTAAGGAACTGGTTTATGGCCAATCGGTGACCGATGGCTGCATCAGCTGGGACGACAGTGTCGGCGTGTTGCAGGGATTGGCGGATGCGGTGCGTCAGCGTCGCCTGGGCAAGGTCCGCGAAGTTTGATGCGGGTGGTCTTTAGGGCGCTCCCGCGCTGCCGTAGGGTGGGCACGGGGATATCGTGCCCA
>AEPR01000706.1 GCA_000195205.2 Oxalobacteraceae bacterium IMCC9480
GCTGGGCGGGTATCTGCTGCCGGGTGCGCCGCGGACCTTCAAGAAGTCGGCCCAGCTTGATTGCTGATCAGGAAAAAATGCTTAAAAAAAGCGTGCCGTCGTGGCACGCTTTTTTTTATCCTGCCGGGATCACTGCTGCAGCCCTGATCCCGGCAGGCAAAACGGGATTACTTGTCGTTCTTGTGACTTTGACGACCAGCGTCGACATGTTGCTTGTTGGTGCCGCTGCGGGAACCGCTGCCGCCACTGCCTCCGCTGCCGCCACCGCGATTATCCGACGTACCTGACTGGCTGCTATCGGAATTCTTGTGGCTCTGGCGCCCGGCCTCGACATGCTGTTCCTGCGTGCCGCCCTTGTTGCCAGACTTTGAGGTATCGCTCTCGTTCTTGCCTCGTTGCGTCGTTGACATGCTCATTTCCTTTCAATTGAATGGATGGAACGGGAGAAGACAGGTGGCATCATCGATGATCATTGCCCTACCCGGACCGCAATACTCCCCTAACCAATTCCAAGGAATGGTTCAGTCGACTGCTGCGGACAAGAAGCATCGTAAGTTGGACACCAGCGCGCCGATGTCGGAAAAACCGCCGAATCGATGTCAGAAAGTTGGACTTTTTTTACCGGAAAACAGGAGTGTTTTTTCAGAAAATATGCCACGCGTGCTGCCTTGCTTTCCTAAACAAAATCACTGAGGGGTCAATCCAATGTGGAAAAGCTTGCCTGTCGCGATGCCACGAAGACGCTGGACGGGTATCAGCTGCCGGTTGCGCCGCGGATCTTCAGGATCTCGGCGCAGCTTGATTTTTAAAACAGGAAGATCAGCGGGCAGCGTTCAACAGATGGTTGAAATCGCTGTCCAGCTTGGCCAGTGCCGCATCAATCCGGCCCCGTCGTTCTTTGATCCAGGCCTCCTGCTACGCCAGGGATAATTGAGCATCCTTGAGCATGCGTTCCCTCTCGACGGGTTGCGGACAGCCTGTCGTGGCACGGTTGTTGACGATCGCGACGGGGTCGAGAGTGGAGCGGAATTCCTGTTCGCTCATCGGTAGTGCGTCACCCTGATCTTTCGCGGCATCCCGATAGATCCGCTGCGCCTAGTCGTAGGGAAAGTCGAACAGCTTGATGTTGTGTTCTTTGGCGTAGTCGCCAATCTCCGACGCAAAATGATGGCCGAGCCGGAACGACAGTTTGTATTTGCGCATCAGCACATCGGC
>AEPR01000705.1 GCA_000195205.2 Oxalobacteraceae bacterium IMCC9480
CCGGTGCGCCGTCGACAACCCCCGCCAGCACCCGCAAGGCCGTCGCCGTCGAGATCAAATGCTCCTCATCGACATACAGTCGCCCGCACGCCAAGCCGGCGGACCACGGCCGCGCGCAGTCGGGATCAGTCACCCGCAAATTCGCCCCCCCCATCCACGCACCATCCGGTCGCTGTAATCCGGTCAGTGTTCCGGTCAGCCGGGCGATCAATGCGGGTGATGCCTGTTGCAAGCTGGCGATGCCCGTCACGAGGGCCAGGTCAAACGCGCCGTGGATCGCGTGCTGTTCGCCGGCAGCGACCACGGGTAGCCGGCCTTCCGGTGCTACACCGAGTGCGTGCAACAAACGCAGCGTCCACCATGTCGCGTAATGGCAGGTGCGCCACCAGTACGAGGGCCAGGTGCCGTCGGTATTGCGCGTTCGCGCAAGCAGCGCGAGTACGTCGCTGCGCGAAACGATCCGGTTCGCGGCATCCAGCGCCAGCAAGGCGGTCGCGGTGACGTCGCTGTGCGGCAGGCCCCACGCGTCGTCGCGCAGGTAAGTGGCGAAGCCGCCGCCGGCCTGCCGGTACTGGCACAAGCAGTCGAGGTCGGCCGGTAACGTTGCCCTGCCAGTGCGTCGCAACAGCATCAGGGCAAACGCGCTGGAATCGGCGTCGGGTCCGGTGTGCTCGTTGTAGCCCCAGCCTTGCGGATACGGGCGTCGGGTGTCGAGCCAGCAAGCCGCCGCATCGGTGCTGCGCCGGACCGCCGCGCTGCTGTCCGATTCGGCCAGCGCCACGCCGACATAGCCGGTGACCCACGCATCCGAGCGCCCGACCGGCAAGCGGTAATCCTCCCAGTGACCATCGGCGGCCTGGCGCGACAGCAGGTACGAAACCGCGCGGTCCATTGCGCTGTGCAGGGCTGCTGCGTCCGTCCGGTTCATGGCGGGGTAGATTTCAGGTAAATGTTGAGTCTGGCGCGACCTGCCTGATCCAGACCGAAACCGAGGAAGGCCAGTTCGGTCCGCCCATCCATGCCGGTGATTTCTGTCGCCGGCGTCAGGCCGAAACGTCTGCAGCAGGCGTCGATGATCGGCAGCCACTCGTCCCGTGATCGCGGTACGCAATGGGCGCAGACGTCCAGCTTGAGATCCCCCGGCGTGTCTTCCCGGGCAGCGCTGGCCAGATCCATGCCGATGCTGCCAACAATGGCATTGCGCGTGATGTGCCGCTCGCCGATGACGAGGCCCAGAAAGTCCCGCACTTCGGTGGTGCTTGCCAGCGACAAGCCGAGGTCTGCCAGCGCAGCCTTCGTACCGAGTCGCCAGTACAGCTTTGCCCGGGCGTTCGCGGCCGAACTTCCTTCGATACCGGCGCTGACCAGATGGGCATGGCGGACCAGCGGACTTGGGACGGCGCGACCCAGCCAGTGTTGCGCCCGTCGCCAGCGGGCGGAAGGATCGCCCCATTTTGTGCTGACATAAAGTGCCATGCCCGGTCCGGACAGATTGGTGGCCAGCCACGCGCCGCCGGTTGGTAGTGCCGCGCGCGCCTGTGTATCAGCGGGCAGCATGGTGGCTAACAGGCTCGCGCACGATGCGCGCATGCCGGGGGCCTGTCGCTCCAGCACCGTGTGCACCGCTTGCCCGAGTTCCTGTTCGCGTTGCCGGATGTCGCGGGTCTTCGCGGCGGGGTCGGCCAGCAAGCGCACGACCGGTGCCGTGCCGGCTGACAGGCCGATGCACAGTTGCAGCGGTGAGCCGTCGTTATTGAGCGTCGAGCGCCACGGACCGGCATGTGCGGCAGACGGCCCGAGCATGCTGTCGGCCTGATGCGCGAGCTCGTCCGGCAAGCGGCCGGTCAGGCGGGCGGCCAGCGCCAACAGGCCATGTCCGGTCATGGCAGTGCCTATGGCCATAGCGGTGGCAACAGCATCGGCACCAGCAAGAGCAGATTGCGCAGCAGCGTTGCCGGCGTCAGCGTGTGGCCATTGAGTAGCCAGTTGCAGCCGCACGGGATGTGCAAACCCCGCAGCAGCGCCGACGTGATCGCGATGCAGAACAGCACCAGCAAGCCAGTGCTCATCGCCCATGCAAGCCGGTAAGTTGGCAATGCAGGAGAGAGCAGCAACAGCGTGCCGGCGACGATTTCCAGTGTCGCCAGGCAGCCCGCAAAAACCGGAACCAGACGCACCGGTATCAGCCGATAGCGGGCGATGGTGGTGTTGACCGAGGATTGCCTCAGGGTTTTCGAGATACCTGAAGCCAGGAACAGCAGGCCGTAAGCGCCACGCAATAACGCAGCCAGCAGGGCGGGTGCATCGGCCATGGTCAAGTTCAAGGTCAGCGGCGACTAAGGAATCTCGACGACGATGACGTTGCCGACCGATCCGTTCTGGCCGTTGATGCCCGGTGCACCCGGCGCGCCGGGATTGCCTTGCGCTGCCGAGTTGCCGGTACCGCCGCGTCTGCCACCGACGCCGGGCAAACCGCCGGGACCACCGGCTCCGCCGACACCACCCTGGCCACCGCCGGTATTGGCGGCATAAGACGGCGTCGGGATGCCGTGCACGTACTGGATCGTGACATTGCCGCCATTGCCGCCACCGGCACCGTCACCGCCACGACCGCCGTTGCCGCCATTGCCGCCACGGCCA
>AEPR01000704.1 GCA_000195205.2 Oxalobacteraceae bacterium IMCC9480
CTACTGCCGGGTGTCATCAGACGAACGACTGGATCAGGAATTCAACTCCATCGATGCACAGAGGGAGGCTGGCCACGCCTACGTTGCAAGCCAGCGAGCCGAGGGCTGGATTCTGTGGCCGATGACTACGACGACCCCGGATTTTCGGGAGGCAACACGGATCGCCCCGGGTTGAAACGATTGCTGGCCGATATCCAGCGTGGGCTTGTCGACATCGTCGTGGTCTACAAAATCG
>AEPR01000703.1 GCA_000195205.2 Oxalobacteraceae bacterium IMCC9480
GGCCGAACGGTATCCGGTGTGCCTTCGACAATCTCCCTTCGACGATCTCCCTTCGACAAGCTCAGGGTGAACGGTGTTTGGTGTGCGATGTGCGGTCTGCAGGTAGTCTCACGCCCCCCACCTGATTACTTACTCACATAAATCTTGTCAAACTCCCCGCCATCATCAAAGTGCTTTTTCTGCGCCTGCTTCCATCCGCCAAAAAACTCATCAACCGAAAACAGCGCAACCGGCTTGAAGCTGGCCTGATATTTTTTGGTCACTGCATCAAGGCGCGGACGCAGGTAATGTTGCGCCGCGATTTCCTGGCCTTGCGGGGAATACAAAAATTGCAGGTAGGCCGTGGCTTGCTTGCGGATGCCGCGCCGGTCGACCACTTTGTCGACTACGGCCACCGGCGACTCGGCCAGGATGGATACATCGGGATAGACCACGTCGAAGTCGTCGCCAAATTCCTTGCGCACCAGTTGCACTTCGTTTTCAAACGTCACCAGCACATCGCCGATGGCGCGCTGGGTGAAGGTCGTGGTCGCTGCGCGTCCGCCGGTGTCGAGGATAGGGACGTTCTTGAACAGCTTCGTCACCAGCTCGCGCGCCTGCGCTTCGGTGCCGCCTTTTTTCAGGACCGAACCCCATGCGGCCAGATACGTGTAGCGGCCGTTGCCCGAGGTTTTCGGATTCGGCACGATGACCTTGATGCCCGGCTTGGCTAGGTCATCCCAGCCCTTGACCTGTTTCGGATTACCCTTGCGCACCAGATACACCATCGTCGAATAGAAGGGCGCGGCGCCGTTCGGGAATTTCTTTGCCCAGTCCGCTGCCAGCAAACCGCGATCGGCCAGCAAGTCGATGTCATTGGCCTGGTTCATCGTCACGACCGACGCTTCGAGGCCATCAGCGACCGAGCGCGCCTGCTTGCTGGAGCCGCCGTGCGACTGGTTGATGGTGAGCGTTTCGCCAGTGGTTTTTTTCCAGTCGGCAATGAAGGCGGGATTGATGTCCTTGAACAATTCGCGGGTGACGTCATACGAGACATTGAGCAAGACCGTATCGGCGGCGCTGGCGGTGTGGGCGAACGAGAAGGTCGCGCCAGCCAGGATCAGGAGCTGGCCGACGCGGCGCAGCAGGGCAGGGTGTTCGGCGAATAAAGTGGACATGGAGCAAGCCTCGGAAAATGGAACCATGATTGTGGGAACTGCCGGCGCGAAAACCAACAATCCATTCGTCATAAGCTTAGGGAATTTTCAGCATCGACATTTTTCCCGAGGGACACTTCGGTAAGATGTCGCGATTCTTTCAGGCAAGGCACTCGATGGCATCCGATCCCGATTCAGGCAGCCGCTACGGCGTGCTTCGTCACCGCAATTTCCGCATCTATCTGGCAGCAAGATTGTTGTCGACGCTGGCCGTACAAATGCAAAGCGTGGCGATCGGCTGGCAGGTCTACGCGATGACCGGAAACGTGTTCGATCTGGGCCTGATCGGGCTGGCGCAGTTCGCGCCGTTCCTGTTGCTGATCCTGTACGCCGGTCACGTCGCCGATCGCTATGACAGGCGCAAGATCATCACCGGCTGCATCATCGCGCAACTGGCGTGCGGACTCGGTTTGCTGGCTTTCACGTACCTGGGTTTGCAAGTGGTCTGGCCGATTTTTGCGGTGCTGGTGCTGTTCGGTAGCGCACGCGCTTTCATGATGCCGGCCAGTCAGGCGATCCTGATCAACATGGTGCCGACCGACAGTTTCGGCAAAGCCGTCGCTTTGAGTTCATCGACCTTCCACGTCGCCGTCATCGTCGGTCCGGTGCTGGGTGGCTTGCTGTATCTGGCCGGACCGAAGACGGTGTACCTGATCGTTGCCGGCTTGCTGGTGCTGTCGGCGGTGCTGATGCTGATGACGCGCAGCACGCCGCAAGTGACCCACAAGGAACCGGCTACTTGGCACAGCGTGATGGAAGGCTTGCGCTTCGTCTGGTCGCGTCCGGTCGTGCTCGGGGCGATTTCGCTGGACCTGTTTGCGGTGCTGTTCGGTGGTGCCACGGCGCTGCTGCCGGCGATTGCCAGCGATATCCTGCATGTCGGTCCGACCGGCCTTGGCTTGCTGCGTACCGCACCCGCCATCGGCGCGGCAGTCACCTCGATCGCGCTGACCTTCCGGCCGATCACGCGCCGGGTTGGCATGTGGATGTTCGGCGGCGTCGCGCTATTCGGTGCCGGCACCGTCGTGCTCGGCCTGACCGGCAGCATCGTCGTGGCGATGATCGCACTGGTGCTGATGGGGGTGGGCGACATGGTCAGCGTTTATATCCGGCATCTGCTGGTGCAGTTCGAAACGCCGGATGCGATTCGTGGTCGCGTCAGTGCGGTCAATGCGGTCTTCATCGGGGCCTCGAACGAACTCGGTGAATTCGAATCCGGCATCACCGCCGGCTGGTTCGGGCTGGTGCCGGCAATCCTGATCGGCGGTGTTGCGACGCTAGCGGTGACGGCGGCGTGGTCACTGGGTTTTCCGGTGCTGTCGAAGATGGATCGGTTTCCGCATGCGAACAAGGATGCTGAAAAA